>NZ_JAWYAJ010000296.1:0-15578 GCF_034124845.1 Robinsoniella sp. | reverse complement strand
TATACCAGGGGCTCCTGTATATTATATCCAACAGCGCCATTTTTCAACATCCGCGCCCAGAGATAATAATCTTCAAAATATGGAAAGTCCTGATATCCTCCGGCATCTATGACCGCACTTTTGCGGTACATCACCGTAACGTGATTGAAAGGATTTCTTCTGCCTGCACATTTTAAGATGGCCTCATTGGTTTTCGGCGTTACCCTCTTTCCTGAGATCTCATGGAAGTCACTTGCAAACTCCTCGATAATTCCGCCGATAATATCCACCTGCTTTTTACGGAAAATATAGAGCTGCTTTTCACAGCGGTCATGCCGGCTGATATCATCACTGTCCATACGGGCAATCAGTTCATTCCTGCAATGCTTGATTCCCACCTGCAGCGCCGGTCCCAGTCCTCCACATTCCTTTAAACGTACAACAAGGAACACCTCCGGATATTGCTCCTGGAAATGTTCCACCACTTCATCTAATGCCTCTGTTAATGGTCCGTCACAGACCAGCACAAACTGGTCCGGCAGTACCGTCTGCTCCATCATGCTGAAAATTGCCGCTTTTAAAAACGTCGGATCTTCCTTTTTATATACGGACATCAACACAGTATATTTATCTACTTGTTTTACTACTTGTTTTCTTTTTTCGCTTCTTCCTCTTTTGTCGCCGCTGTCACCTGCCATGCCTCTACTCCTTCCGTATTTTCTTTCTGAAAGAGAATTTTAACTGTCATCAGCATAAGCTTCCAGTCCAAAAGATAGGTATAATTTTCAATATACGATAGATCCAATTTGAGCTTATCGTAAGGAGTGGTATTATACTTACCATACACCTGAGCATATCCGGTGAGTCCGGCCTTTACCTTTAACCGGTAGTCAAACTCCGGAATCTTTTCTTTATATTCCTTAGTAATCTGCGGACGCTCCGGTCTTGGTCCTACCAGAGACATATCCCCTTTCAAAATATTAAACAGCTGAGGCAGTTCGTCAAAATGAATGTTGCGCAGCACTTTCCCAACAGGTGTTACCCTGTTGTCCTGCTTCATGGCAAGACGTGCGCCCTCTTTCTCAGAGTCTACTCTCATGCTTCGAAACTTCAGTACATAAAATGTCCTTCCACGCTCCGTCAATCGCTCCTGACGGTAAAATACAGGGCCTCTGTCATAACTCTTAATTAAAAGTGCTATTATCAGCATAAACGGCGATGCAATTACCACACCGATACCTGAAATGATAAGGTCGGTCAGACGCTTCGCGATTCTCTGTTCAATGGTAAGGCCTCTGTTGCGAAACAGCAGAAGCGGTGTATCAAACAGATGAATGCTGTCTGAACTCATGATCATAACATCCGATATCTTAGGAATACAATAACACCGGATATCTTTTTCAAAACAGTATTTTAACAGCAGATTTCTTTCATGGGAAGGCATATCTCCCATAATCACCGCCTTGTAACAGTCAATTTTGCTTTTCAGTTTATCCATGCCGTCACCCAGATGGATAGACTCACAGATATCATATTTATCTTCTCTGGAGGAAATCTTGCGGATCAGATCCTTTGGATTTTTCTCTCCGTAAATGAGCAGCATCTTCCGGGGCGGATATATATGCACATAAATCCAGCGCATCATCAGCACCCACAATACCACGATTACCAAATCAACAGCCGTAACATAAAACATGGGCAGTATATGTGCCCCCAAAGTCCAGCGTCCAATCAATGCCATCTGCAGATAAGTTATTCCGTTTACACATAATACGGAAGCAATCTGGGAATAGAGTACGTCAAGCACCCTTAAATAGCCTACCTTGAATCCCCCGTACATTTTGTAGAAGAAAAACAGCATCAGTGCATACATTCCCACAACTACCCAGTTACCCCTTACAAACGTGGTACGGATAACCCCTCTGGAGTCATAATAGGAAAACCAGACATATGCATATATTGCTGTCTGTACTGCCAGAATAAGCGCAGAAGCAAAAAACATGATGACTCTTTTATATTGTTCTCTTCTCTCCACTAATATTTACCCCTCTTTATTTTTCAATGGTTCCTTATACTTATACTTCGTTACCAATAATGCTGTACCAGAATCTATCTTACAACAAAATTTACAAAAATTCAACAAAAAAGACGTGGCAATCTTAGGCAGTTCCGGTATTCTCTGTCTCTTCTTTCGGTGGTAACGGTTCAGTATCCTTATAGATTATATAACCATTGGTCTGTCCAATTTCCTTAAACTTTCTGGATTCTATTTTCTCTTTCGAATCCGGCGTGTCGTAATACACCAGATAATTGCATCCGGCCTTTCTCGCCTGCTTGATAATAATCCTGAAATTGGGATTTTCCGCTATCATCTGTTCATGGATTTTCCGGTCTCTCTTACTGAATTTACCCTTTCTTCCATATGCCAGGCCAATGCTGGCATCGTACTGGCGTATATAGCCTGCCAGATCATCGGGAACCACTGCTTTCACCGTCTCTTCAGCACTTCGGTTCTTCACAATGATATCACTAACCGCATTTGCCGCCGATGGCAGCTTCTGCAGATTCTCCGTCTTATGAAGAACGGTTCCCGGTACATAGACGAAATTTCCTGCTGCAGCAAGAACACCTGCCAAAGCCACAAACATGATCCCTCTCTTTAATCTGGTATCCTGGGAATACCAGGCTCTAACCCCTGTATAGGCAAGAACAAGGGGTATGGGCAGCAGCCAGAACATTCTCCAGTAAACATCTCTTCCCACACAGTAATCCATAATGATTTTAGCCGTCAGCGGGCAAAAATAGATCACACCGAAAGTAACAGCATATCCCACAAATAATTTTTTATTTTCTTTTTCTGCTCTACTACAGGCGATGTAGATAATCGCTGCAAGAAATAATCCCACCTGCATGCTGTCAGCCACATACATCCTGTATCGTTCTAATGTCAATCCAAATATCTCCAGCATGTATACAGCCTCCTAACGTATCAACAGATACATTCCTGCACAAATCAGGCAGGGAATGCAGCATATGACAGCTTTTATAAATTTTCCCGGGTCTTTACCGCCAATTCCGTACAGTATCGCGAAAATACCCACCATAATCGGTGCCAGCATGATTCCCATAGAAGAAACCAGACAACAGGAAAGCAGAAGGCCCAGCAGTAAAGACCATTCCCGAAGGCTTCCTTTTTCCTTCAGCAGACGGATACACAGATAGAACAGTGCCGGAAGCAGAATTGCCGCCAGTACCGCCTTTCCCTGCCAGATCCGCACAAGCATAAATGTTCCCTGGGTATATACCGAAAAATAGGAAAACAGGTGTATCACAGAAAGGAAACACAGGAAAATCCCACTGGCTTTACGGTCGCCCGAAAACAATTTCTGCCCCAGAAGGGAATATACGATGTATGCCAGAGGTATAAAAAATACAGGCATAATGGTGTGCGCAACGATTGCCGGATGCATCTGCACGCTTTCACTGATAAACGCCAGGAAGATGGGAAACGGCGAAAGCACGTAACGGGACGGAAGGCTCTTTAACAAGTCTCCCGTATATGCGTCAAAACGAAACATCCCATTTGTGTGCACTGTAGTTGTAGCCGTAGCTACATAAAACGCATCATCCAGATCATCCAGCCTGAAAATCAGGTATGCCCCTATCTGAACTGCAATGAGAATCAGGGCAAGATAGACAGACCAGGGCGTTTCTTTCACACCCTTCCACTGGAATAATACCATTTCTTTGGTTCTTCTGACATTTAAAATAATGGAGACCACTGCAAGCAGCAGCATACTTCCGCCATAGATATACATCAGTACATGAAAACTGACCTCGGCAAATATCAGGGGAAGTGCCAGCACTTCAAACACGGCAAACATCGTAATATAACCATACAGCGCCGCCATTTTTAAACTATTTTTTTCTCTGGCATCCGCCCGGGTAAACAGCATACCGATGCATACCGGAATTACTGCAAACCACAGGAGGATGAGTAAGGCTTTTATCAGATACACGTCCTACCACCTTTTTCTTCTTTTATAAAAGTATAACAATTACTGTAATTGATCACGCTGTCCAAACTGTTACCAATTACAGTGTTTTCATATATGCAGTCAGGGCATCTTCCCAAGTTGCAAAACTGAAATCAGTTGTGAGCTTTAACATATAGTTTTCCAGTACGGAATATGCAGGACGTACCGCTGGTGTAGGGTATTCGGCAGTTGTAATATACTCCACCTTTGTGTCTTTTCCAGCCAGACGGAAAATTTCTTTTGCAAAATCTGCCCAGCTGCACATGCCCTCGCAGGTTCCGTGGAATATTCCATAATTGGAGGTAGGAATGAGATATTTGATTGCTTTTGCCAGTTCTTCTGCACTGGTAGGCGTTCCATACTGGTCACCCACAACCCTTACTGTATCGTTTGTCTCAGCAAGGCGAAGCATGGTTTTCACAAAGTTCTTGCCATCTCCATAGAGCCATGCAGTACGGATAATAAAGTAGTCTTTCGCAAACTGCTGCACAAATTGTTCTCCCGCCAGTTTTGTTGCGCCGTACATTCCCTGGGGATTAGGTGTGTCAAATTCCATATAAGGCTTTGTTCCGTTTCCTTCAAATACATAGTCCGTAGAAACATGTACCAATTTAGCTCCAATTTTTGCAGCTGCGATACTTATGTTCCTGGGACCGATGGCATTGATCCGGTATGCCGCATCCTGCTGGGATTCACAGAGATCTACCGCAGTATGAGCCGCACAGTTGATGATAACATCCGGCTTTACTTCCTCCATCGTAGACAGAACCTTGTCTATGTCCGTAATATCCAGTTCCATTACATCGGGCTGGAATACATCCGTATTAATAATTTCTACATCCGTATCGTTTGCATACTGTTGATTAATTGCTCTTCCCAATTGTCCGTTACATCCTGTTACTAAAATTTTCATGTCATTATTCTCCTTTTATTTACATGTACATCTATGTTTATCTTGTTATAACTTTTTGAAATATTTCCCAGACTATCATAAACTGTATCAGTCCAACACTCATGATCAGATTCATATTCAGGCTTTTTTTCAGGGTCAGGTTTTTGTTTCGCAGCAACAGTACCACAAGGGGCAGCACCGGAAGGAAATACCTTCCCTGAGTTCCTTCAATGACTTTGGAACCATACGGCGTCCAGGTTAATAAAAATACCATCATAAGCGCCCCTATCACGCCAGCACTGATCAGCGCCATAATCCACTTATCCTTTTTGCCCAGGTAAAACGGTTCTTTATCCTTTGCCAGCACAGCCAGAACCAATATAACCGCCAGTGCAAATATCAGTACATTGGAGATTTTAATATCCAGCCAGCCTAATTGTCCACCCATCATTGTTTCAAAGTAAAAATCCGCATATTTTCGGAAAGAGTCATAATACATCTGAATAATGGTAAGGGGCTGTGATAACAACCCACTTAGAGTGTACCCGGAAGTTTCTATATAAGACAAGGTATTTTCCTGTCTGCTCAAATATTCGGTCATGGTAACAAGCCGGACGACCGCCAGGGACAGCAATCCCCCTGCACAAACGCTTAACCTTCCCAGTATACAGCCGATTCTGGTTGCAGATTTTTTCACCGGAATCAAAAGTACCAGCAGGCACAAAAGCACATAGACAATCTTACAGGGTGACATTAATACAGCCAGGATAATTAACAGGATCCAGTCTGAGCGCAGAACCTTGTTCTTTTCATAGGCAAGATACAGGCAATGCCCGGTAAACCAGGCACAAACTCCGATAATAAAGGAATCGTAAGAGAAAGAGCCGCCTAATTCCAGAGATATTGGCAACAGTAACACGGTAAGCATCAGCACTTTCGCAAAGGGCATCTTCTTCACTGCAAAATATCCGCACAGCAAGTAAAAAGCCAATGCAAAAAGCCTTCCAATCATCAATAGCCCTATATTCCCGATATTCAGCAGTCGCGCGAGGGAGATGCCGATAATCTGCGGCGTATATACGAATGCAGGAACACCGGACAGGGGACCGCCTGGAAATGCAGACATTTCCTTCCCGCTGGCGGTATCAAAGAGATGATCTGCCACCATACCGTAGGTTTCCGTATCCGGACGTTTCTCCAGAACGCCCATTAACAGGTCTTCTTCTCTTGCAATGGTATTGCCGTCTTCATTTACCGCTTCTTTTCCCATCAGGCTGTTGGAAAATGCATAGGCGGTATAGATATGCGCCTGCTCATCCGGAGTTGAATACGGTGGAAGGATAAAGATATAGAGAACACCCAGGCAGATCCCCATTAAAAGGAACAGCCGGTGCGCCTCCCACTTCATGCCGTATCCCAGAAACCAGATTAAAATCAGCATGGCAAAAAGGACGACGGTTATTCCAACAAAATAAACCCTTAAATAAGACTGATCCCCATACGTAAAGATCACATGCAGGCTTCCTTCTTTTTTCTCTCTTCCCACAATTAATTTCTGCCCTTTTACGGATTTATCCGACTGATATACCGTAACTGCATTTCCTGCCACCCCATCCTCTGAGGCAATTGTTATGATATATTCTTCTTTTTCTTTTACTTCAACCGTATTTTTTAAGACCAGTTCTACCGGAGTATTATCCTTTAAATCTTCGCTGGATATATCCCAGTTTCCAAGCATCATCCCTGTAGTTTTATTTTTCAGCTGAATATTAATATGGGAAGTGTTTTTTCTGTCGTAAGTGGCAAAAGTAAGACGGATCCCGGAAAAACTCATATGCTCCATGGTGAAACTCTGCTCCACCTTTGTATCTTTGGTTATCTCACCTGTTACCGCTTTGTTGCTTCCTGTTTTATAAATCTCTCTGGGTCTGTCCAGATTGGGACTTACGTATTCAAGGTACATCAGTACCGTATGAAAGATAAGCACCAGGAAAACTACAAAGATCAGTATCGGAAAGATAATATTCTGTTTACTTTTATTCTTCTCCCTATACATGTACCTGCTCCCCTGTTTTCATATCCTTTAAATCCATGTTTTTTGATCCCAGCGCTTCCCCCTGCATTTCCTGTATCGTCCGTTCCAGCAGAGCCTGGTGCTGGGCAAGATCTTTCACCCGTTTTGAAAGCCTGGACACTGCAAGGCTTAAGGAGAAAATAATGACCAAAGAAAAACAAAAGCCCATAAAAAATATCATGTTCACCGGCAGGGACACGCCCAGCAGATTCGTCAACCTTTCAGTCAGCAACGGAAAACAGGTCAGTATCGTAACACCGATTGCCAGTAACGTCCAGGGCAATGCATATCTTAAACTTATGGTTCTTCTTTTTACCATACATGCAAGTACAATCATTGCTGCAGCAACAGCAAGCATAATGATAATCTGCGATCTGATACTCATATCCACACCTCGCTATCCTCTCCACGCCGCCATAAAAATAGCCAGCGTTACCTTTATCATATAATACACCGATTTTAAAGGTGATATGGAAGATACCCCTTCCTCACGCTGTTTCATCACAACCGGAACCTCACTGACTTTCCTGCCTGCCTTAATAATTGCTACTGCACTTTCAGGCTCCGGATAATCCTTGGGATAATCCCTGGTAAAATCTTCAATTACATCATGGCTCATCATACGCATACCGGATGTGGGATCTGTAATCCTCACCCTGGTCAGGGCATAGATCAGCCAGGAAAAATAACGAATTCCCATTCTGCGGATTCCAGAAGACTGAAATCCCTGTTTCTCTATAAATCTGGACCCGATCACCATATCAAACTGATTCCGGATTAGGCTTTGCTCCATCTCTTTTAAGAAGCGCGCATCATGCTGCCCGTCTCCATCCATCTGTACCGCCAGATCATATCCTCTGCTGGCAGCATAGAGAAGACCGGTCTGCACTGCCCCTCCAATCCCAAGATTGACCGGCAGATGAATCACAGAAAATCCATGTTCTTCACAAATTGCCCTGGTGTTATCTGTGGAACAGTCATTGATTATGACATAATCATAATCCGGTGCCTGTTCCTGAATACTTCGGACAGTTGTATAAATGCTGGCGCCTTCGTTATAGGCTGGTATAATAATCAGTTTCTTCATAGGTGCTCCCCAACTACATATTATTTGATTCCTCACTTTTTCCGTAAACGGCAGCCAACAGCTTTGCAGCCGGTAAAGGCCAGAATTTACGGAACATGGCTATATCCTCTTCCCGTCTGCCCGTATCTTCAATAATCCTGGTGGTTGCAGACTCTTCATGAATCCGGTGATATACCAGACGCTTCTTACAGTAAAGAAAAGCCCCTTCCTCCCTGGAAATCTTCTCCCATGCCTGCCAGTCTTCATTGCTCTTAAATCCCGGCTGGAATACAGGCTCTTTCAGATTCTCTTTTGCAAAACCTACGGAGGGACAGCAGATGGGTGAACCCAGGGAAAGGATCCTTCTTCGGATAAATCTGCTGTTTCGCGCCCCTTTTATTTCCATTGGAATCAGCATCAGACGCTTTACTTTTAACAACGTATTGGATACTACAATCTTTCCGTTTCTGATTTCCCCGTAATCAGAGAAAAAAATCAGTGGCCGCTTTGCCTGATCCATCATACTGCACAGGTTCCACGTATATTTTTCATGGTAAATATCATCCTGATGTGCGATGGTTACATACCTGGTATCTGCCTTTTCATATGCAAAATTCCAATCCTGTATAATTCCCTTTTCCCCTCTGTTTATAAAAAGCGGAATATCATTCTCCCTGCAGATTTCTTCTATATAAGAACTGGGTGTAGATGTTACCATTAAAATTTTGCTGGGATGGGACTGCTTTTTCAATGAACGGATACATGCCGTAAGATAGGGACTGTCCCCATAGGCACATATGGCAAATGTGTGTTTTTCATTTTCTTTCATTTTATTACCTATATTGCACTTCTTTTGCAATACTGCCACTAACATGTTCCAGAGCCTGTTTTGACGCACATCTGTCTGAAAGCAATTTTCATACACGCTCTAGTAAAACAGGTTAAAGAATATCAGCGTGGCATCCTTTTAATTTCAATTTTCTTTAACCTGGAAATGTTATACAAATCATACCGTAATTCGTGAGTCATTGTACCATAAAATCAGGATCTTGACAACGCCGCCGAATTTCCGATCCTCTTCTGCAAAAATACAAACAACAGCACAATCTCTACTGTAAGTCCCAGAATCGTGGCAAAGCTTGTCCCCTGCATGCCCCACAATCGGATCATTACCACCGAGGACAGAGAGCCTGATACAACCGCCGCTATATTACTGATAATCAGTCCTTTAAAATCCTTCACAACGGTGAGAACCCCGCAAAGCAGCCAGCTGAATGCAGTGAGTATGGTACAGACTACCAGGGGCAGTAACAGCCCTGTAAATGGCAGTATCTTTTCCCCGATTAACAGCAAAAGACCCCATCTTCCTAAAAGTGCCGCACCGGCCAAAGCTACAGCCGACACTGCTCCAACCACTTTCACACAAGTAAACAGCAGCTTCCAGAATCCCTCCCGGTCCCCTGCGTGGTATTTTTCAGCAAAAGCCGTTACAAAAGGATTGAAAATATATGTGGAAGCCATCTGCACCACCAAGGTAGGTGCTGCAATTGCCGCATACACACCAAGCTTGTCATTTCCGCAGAATTTCTCCAGAATGTATCTTGGAATGGAACTGATTCCAGCGTTTAGAAATAAATAAACCACTAAGGGAAAACACCGGATCAGCAATTCCTGTACTTTTTTAAAATTGCCGTCAAACTTTATTGAGGTAATCCCTTTCACATGTCTGCGGTCATAGAGTATAATCACGAGAAATGTGGATACCGCCATTGCCCCAAATGCAATTGGCAGGCTTTGGAATAATCCCAGAAAAACGATATAGGAGCCCAGCATTGCAACTCCACGGATCACCATGGATTTCCCCAGGTAATCCATGCGCCAGTATTTTTGGAAAAATCCGGCATAGACATCAAACAGAGCTTCTCCAAGCCGGAAGACCATATAAATGATAATACTGATACTGGATACTTGATCATACCGGTTCGCAGCTACAAATGCCGCACACAGAATAAATGCCGTTATTCCGGTCACGATCCTGCTTATCACATAGGTTCCCTGGGCATATTCATTCTCCGTATCCGCCACCTGGAATGTACGCATTCCATAGACCGCTATACTATAGAACATATTTGTAATAGACATAGCTAATGTCAGAATACCGGAATTTTCAAATCCGGAGATACGGATTACCAGAACACTTAAAAGCCACTGACATCCCAGATAGACCAGACTTCCCCAGGTATTCCAAAGAATGCTGGTTTTAATCGACATTTTTTTATCTTCCATAGTCATCCCTTACTTTTTACTCTGCTTCCTGCTTTCCAAAATCCAACTGGTATGGACAGTGATTATACCGTTTTTCTTCCGGTGGAAGCTGCATATAATCCCCATAATAGGCATACAGCATATCATGCATGTCATTTGGGAATGTAAGTTCCAGATGTTCAAACTTCATCCGCTTCAAAGGATACAGGTCTTTGCGGTCAATCATGCTTGTAAAAGGTCTTGCCTCCGGCAGGTATGCAAGCCTTTTCGTCTTCTGCTTATTATATCTCATGCAGCATCTTTTTCCACGCAAAAAAACGCCTCTCTTGGAAATATGCATCACCTTCATCAGCTTATTTCCAGCCCGGCACGCAGCCAGTACCAGTTTTAACTTTGTTCCTTCCAGCAGCAGGCTGGGCCTTGATATGCTGCACAAAATCAATAATTTACTGTAAAACCAGGCACTATATGCCTGAAGCTTCATCTTCCACTGACAATCGGGAACATTGTCATATGCATACAAATCCAAAAAGATCCCAAATTCACAGTCCACGTCTTTCATTGCATATTCTCTGAAAACCGTTCCGTTTTTACACATACGCGCAGTAAAAAGCGGATAATTTTCATCAGAATCTCCGCGTAAAATAGTGTATTTATCTTTTAGTTCCTCGCCTGCAAGTTTACAAAACCGCTCATAATTCTTCCTGGTAAACGCCAGATCTATGTCGTCATCCCAGGGAATAAATCCCTGATGCCGCAATGCTCCGATTGCAGTACCTCCTATGCCAAAGTATGGTATCTTATGCTTCTCACAAAAATTCACAAAATCCTCCAGCATCTCCAGTTCCGTTTCCTGAAGCCTGCGAAGTGTCTCACCGTCATATTTCTTTCGCTGCATAATCTTCCCCTCAAAAAGTATTTATTACAAATCTTTTAATTCTTGTTAATTATAATATAACATTTATAGATGAAATAGACAACTGTTAATTGAGGGATGAGAATATAAACTTGGGAATGCAAAAGCTTTTAAACTTGTAATGCGCTTTCTCTTAGAGTATAATCTACCTGTATCATACATATGACGCTGCCTGTTTGTGGACAAGTACTGGGCTGCGTAGATAGCAGGTGCTATTTGCGTAATGCAGTATGCGGGGGAAATCCATACATCTGCAGCCGAAGTGATTTAATACCAATGAATAAGGGGATTTCAATGATGAAAAGAAAATTTAACGCAATGTTTACGGCAGTAATTGTCTGCCTGGCTGTCTTGTGCCTGCCACTGGCAGCAAATGCATCCGCTAAAAACAAAACGCGGATCCATTTTATCTGTATTGAAGGCAATAACGATGCCATTTTACTGGAAAGCAACGGACACTTTGGAATGGTAGATTCCGGAGAAGACAGTGACTATCCAAAGGGGAATAATCCGAAATATCCCATGCGGCCCGGCATCAATACTTCCGGAGGGCATGAGCAGGAAGTCATTAAATATCTGAAAAAGATCGGCGTAAAGAAACTGGACTTTTACATTGGCACTCATGCTCACAGCGACCATATCGGAAGCGGGGATGAAATCTTAAAAGCCTTTAAAACTGAACGCTTGTATCTGAACAAATACAGCGATAATTACATCTCAGTCAAATCAAATCTCTGGGACAACCAATATTGCTACGATACTCTGATTTCCGCGGCTAAAAAACGCGGCACCAAAATTATCCAGAACTTTTCTAAAATCTCTAACCGGAAGTTTTCTCTGGGCGATATGGAAATCGAGATCATGAATTATAAGCGCGCCACGGATGCAAAAGGCAATATCGCCAAAAGGCCGGATGACAATTATAACTCTCTGGGTGTAAAAGTAACGGTTAATGATCTCACTGCATTTTTAGCAGGAGATATCAGTAACCTGGCTCCGGATTATGACGAAAGCAAGCTTTCCAAAGTACTGGGCCCCATTGATCTGTTAAAATTGGGACACCATGGCATCGGAGATGCAAATTCACCCAGCTATCTTCGTATGATATCACCGGATTATGCAGTTGCAACCGGTTTGATCACCAACATGTCCGCCTCAGTAAGAAATACGCTGAACACGATTGAATGTAAACTCTTTACCACAAACGGACAGCCTAAAAACTCAGCAATCATAGCGGATATGAGCAATGGTAAAACACTGAATATGATCTCCCCCGGGAATCTGACTCTGAAAAAGAAAAGCAGTGGTTCCCAAAAGCAATATGCATTCTATACATCCAGGAACAAAAAATATGCCAGAAAAAACACCTGGATTTACTATAACGAAAATTATTATTACATAAACAGCAAGGGAAACGTGGAACGAAACAGCTGGAAAAAAGAAGGTAACTATTATTATTATCTGGACAACAACGGTATCATGCAGATGAATGCAGCAAGAGTACGGGGCATTCCTTATTCCTTTGATGCCAGCGGCAAGCTTTCAGAGGGCGGCTGGACAAGAGGTTCTACTTCCTGGTCCTACGCAGATGCTTCCGGCAGGGCCAAAACAGGATGGGCAAAAATAGAAGGTAAATGGTACTATTTCAATAAATCAGGAATCATGAAAACCGGATGGATTAAACTTAAGGGCAAACAATATTTCTTAAGATCAAACGGACAGATGGCTGCCAATACCTGGATCAACTATGGCGGAGTGAAATACTATGTGGGCAGCGATGGCGTGATGCTTCGCAATACAAAGAAAAAAATCAAAGGCAAGATTTACCGTTTTGATGACGGTGGAGTCTGCATCAATTATTAGTCTATAATCAAAGAGCAGCACCGGTAAAATAAACCTTTACCGGTGCTGCTCTTTGTATGTTCTATTTCTTATTTTTACAAATTCCAGTGGAATCAAACTTATAAGTTTTCTTTCCGATTTTCAATTTCATTTTTACTGCCCTGACCCCGTCTGACTTCACATAATACCATTTCTTCTTATAATGAATCCAGGACTTCGTCTGCATCTTACCCTTAACGAGATAATACCAGTTTCCTTTACTTTTCAGCCATCCATTCTTTGCGGAACCATCAGAACGGAAATAATACCAGTTATTGCCAAGCTTAATCCAGCCGGTCTCCATATAGCCCTTTTTATTAAAATAGTATCGTTTTCCATCAATGGTTACCCATTTTTTCTTTGGATAAGTACCATTGCCATAGCGGTACCACCAGCCGATATTATCCTTTTCCCAGCGGTTTGGAAGAAGAACACCTTTTTCGCTTAGAAATACAGTTTCTTTATTGATGACCTGTTTTCCGGTCAGCGCCGCCCCATTATCTCCAAAATAACAGGTCTTACCGCCCAGGGTCCGCTTACCGGTAACCATATAGCCAGTTCCGCTAAAATAATACCATTTTCCTTTGATCTTTTTCCAGCGCTTCACCATAGAACCATCTTTATTCAGATAACATTTCCTGCCCTTATAGGTTATCCAACCAGTGGCATTCTTCCCATCCCATTTTTTAAAGTACCAGGTGCTGCCTTTCAAATACCAGTCTCCGGCAGGGCTTGCCAGAATTGCACCTTTTTCATCTAACGTCACTTTTTTTCCGCCAATGGTCTGTACACCGGTCATCGCTTCACCGGTAGGCTGGAAATAATAAATTTTACCCGATATCTTTTGTTTTCCGGTCAGCATGATTCCGCCGGCATTAAAATAATATACTTTTCCGTCTATGGTCTGCCATCCGGTAGCTCTGCTGCCATCCTGCTTCACATAGTATGTATTGTTTCCATCTTTTTTCCAGCCGGTATCTACTGCCGGCGGATTTGTACCGGAAGAACCGGTATCTTTCTTTTTCAGCCCATAGTAGGCTGCAATTGCTTTCGCATCTGCAACACCGATTTTCTTGATTTTCGAATTGCTGCCGTAATACTTTACGCAGTCATTAGGGTTATTCACAAACCCATGCTCCACTATCATTCCCGGAAATCCGGCTAGAACACATCTTCTTACAATACCATAATAATCAGCCAGGGTTCCGTTTGGATATTGATCCCCAGTCTCCGATAAGCGGTACTGTATTCCCTGATTTTTAAACCCTGCTTCGTTCAGCTTGTCCAGAATGGTATATGCGATATCATGGGAAACCTGTGTGATGTCCCCCCTGTACTGTCCCTTTGATAAAAATACCAAAGCTCCGGATACACTGTACTGCTCATTGCTGTTGGTAGAATTAATATGCTGGCTGATAAATACGGTTGCGCCAACCGACGCTCCATAATCCACCCGCTGATACAATTCCATGTACTTGTCTGTAGAACGGGTGAGATATACCTTTACCCCTTCATAGGTTTCCAGCTCTTTTTTGGTATATTTAGAGATCTTCAGCGTAATATCTTTTTCAATATAAGCTTTTCCATTCCAGGTCCTGCAAGCTCCGGATTCAGAGCCTCCATGTCCCGGATCCAGAACTACTACAATTTTTCCATCGGATCCTGCCCTTGGCGCTGCATAGCTGCTTCTCGCCTTTGGCTGTGATCCTGCCAGCGCCTGTGCCTGATTCAATGCATTGGTAATTCCGGCAGTATCATCTGCAAGAACTCTTTTTACCGTATTCTCATCTGCTTTTTCCATTGCTCTGGACTGGGCACTTTTCGCTCTGCTTTTTGAAGAAGCCCCATCACTGCCTTCTACTTTAGAAACAGCAGTGTCCCCACTGGAACGATAGGCTTTTAAATCAATATTTCGGACCACACCTCCCAGGTTCAGTTCCAACCGGGTAAGGCTGGTATCCGCAACTCCGCCTCCTTTTACCAGAAACGCTGCATAGCTGCCGGATATCTCCGTAACATTAATTCCTCTTTCTGCTCCCCCACCATCCCGGTAGTATAACTTAGCTCCGGTCAGAGCGCCATTTCCTTCCGCAATCTCAGCCACAATCAGCTGTCCGGCATCACTTGCCATAGACTGCGGCTCCACGTACATCATTTTCAGAATATCTGTGGCCCGTTTTTGTTCCGCTGCACCGGCGATTTCAGCCGGAACCAGACTAAAGAGCATGACAAATGTCAAAAGCCATGCAATAACCCGTACTCTCCTCTTCATATGCATTTTTTTCCCCTATCTTACCTTATGTATTTTCTATACCTATTATAAGTAGGTAAGTAGAAATTGTCAAGAAATCATTACGATTTTATAAACGAATTATTAAATTTTAGATGCATGATTGGGGGTTTGTTGAGAAAGGGTACGCTTTGTAGAGCAGGTGATGTACGGAAAGATGGGGGTGGGGGGGGGGGGG
>NZ_JAWYAJ010000295.1:0-4255 GCF_034124845.1 Robinsoniella sp. | reverse complement strand
TTAGTTGGGATACCTTATGGAGAACATACATTTATAATTGAAAGCCAAGGTCCACCTAACAGCGCTCATAATATAAATTTTATCGAATTGGATGCACTGGCTTACACCACTGACCAAACCATGGTAACAGCAGACAGTCTGGAAATCAAAAATAGCATAAGCAAGATGAAA
Source organism: Robinsoniella sp. (assembly GCF_034124845.1). Taxonomy (NCBI): domain Bacteria; kingdom Bacillati; phylum Bacillota; class Clostridia; order Lachnospirales; family Lachnospiraceae; genus Robinsoniella; species Robinsoniella sp. The sequence goes on along the minus strand of NZ_JAWYAJ010000295.1, from coordinate 4,084 downwards.
GTGAATGACACTGAACAGTTAGAGGTATCTCTAAAGAAAGGAGATTTTCAGGTATTTGCAAAGGATCTTTCTTTTGTGAGCAGCGACAATTCGGTAGCCAAAATAGACGAGAAAGGTCTGATCACCGCTCTGTCCGATGGAAAAACACAAATTACTGTATCCGCAAATGATTTGACAGAGTCCTTTTCCTTAGAGGTTAAATCCATGCAGATCGGCGAACTCAGAAGAGTTATTGACAGTTCCCACCCCCTTTTTTTCCATCACCTGTACCGGCAATCTAATCCGGAAAACCTGGGCCAGGGACCGGATTCTCTTCAGGGCGGACTGAACATACAGTCATTTTGGGACAGCCTGGATAACGCCATGACTCCGGAAACCAAGCAGTATCAGGCAATCCTGATCCATGCAGGCGGTGAAATCAATGATAACGCAGACATCAGAAGATGGTATACAATGGAAATGGAAAAGACGGTAGCAGACCAGATACCTTTTTTCTTAATGATATCTAATTCCTATACGGATCATCCCTTTGATAACAATTGGCTGGCTCAAATGTATGAGCAATATCCTAATATGCTGGGTGTTGCTTACTCTGAAAACCATGCATCTGTATGGCAAAATCACGGCGGTTACCGCAGTGAAGAGATAGCATCCAAATTGGAACTGTCAGCTGAATACGGCGGATATGTTATTTTTGCAGATACAAACAACTATGATGAATATATGGAAAGCACTTTAAAAAATCCTAAACTTATGGATGCAGCAAAAAAATACAGGGATAACTTCATTATCATGCCCAAATATACCAGTCAATGGAGTCCTGCAGGATACAACTCTTACCAGAGCGTTGCCATGGGTACCTGGCTAAGCGGGTATGCCGGAAACTGGGGTTCCCTGATTGATTCATGGCAGTGGTGGGATCTCTACTATTACAATGATCCCTTCCGTGAAAATCGGATAGAACGACTAGGCGGAGGAGAAGAATGCCGCCACCCGTTTTCATTCCCAGAATTAAATTACCCAATTCGGATGATTACCGAAGCTAATTCAGGTGCTGCCGTATTTTCCTTTGAGCATCCTTTTTACAGTACCGCAATTGCCAGAAATGAAAATGAGCCGGCTTATACGACACCAGCTTTTGATCATGCAATTGTTCAGGCTATGGACTATATTATTGCCAATCACAGCCAGAGCAGAGATGAAGTAATGAGCCGTACTAAAGTTGCATTTGATTCCAGCAAAGGTACACTGAACAAAACTGCTGAGTCTGGTGTAAACTTAATAAAAGCCTTATATGGAGATGGAAATTTATATCATAAAGGCGACAGAACTGACGAAAATGAAATGCTGATGATGCAGCTGACTGGTAGATATGGAATCATTCCTTCTATTCCGGCGTTAGTAACGGTTGATGATAAGAGAATTTTTATCGAAAATGGTATACAGATTTTAAATAAAGACAGCGTATTGGAAAAATTCAAGAAAAATACATTAGAAGAGGTAAAATCGGGTAAAGATACCGCTACGCAAAAAGCAGTACAGGAATATTTCAACCAGTTCTATGAGGAAAACGCCAGCGGTAATGCTTATGCACAAAAAATTGATAATTACTGGTTTGTTTACAATAACCGATGGACTGGTTATCCTGTGGAGTCCCTGGTTCAGAGCACAGATCTCAAAAACTCAATGTTCAGCAATGGGATTCATATAACATTCGATCCATATACTTATATAAACCTCATTGAAACGGATGAAGAGGTTACCATAAACTTCAATAACTATTTTGTGGATAAAAGCGATATCTGGGAAAACTACACACAACGTTGGGATGGGGATAATAACTTATTATTCCAGAACTATCTCTTAGAAAACTATATACCTAAAGAAAAAACCAGGGATAATGAATTCAAAAATGCCTCAATAACATTTAAAGGTTTGAAAAACAAACCTGAAATTCAAAATCTTACAGGATTACAAAATCAATACGACACACCTAAGGAAATCTGGAATGAAAGTACAGGAGAATATACTTTAGAATTAAAAGCAAATGGTTATATGGATTTTAAAATTGTCAAATCATCGCCATCCGACCCGCTTAATACCGATCACCTTCTCAAAGCTTTAGAAGATGCGCAAAAAATAAAACGTGAAAAATACACTGCTGCTTCCTTAAGTGACTTGGACAACGCCCTTTCAAATGCAAACAGATTAATTGTTTCTCTGCCAGGAAATGTATTGCAGGAAACCGTAGATCATGCAGAAACAGCCATTCAAAATGCTATAAAAGCTTTGGTAAAAAAACCAGCTGACCTAAGTGTTTTAATAACAGGAATTACGCTGGCAAAATCCATAGACCGCACAAAATACCAGCCAGAATCATTAGTCTCATTTGATAAGGCATTATCAGAAGCAGAACGTATAGTCAAGATAAATCCAGACATAGATCAGCAGGCAGCCGTTAATAATACTGTACAAATTTTGGCATCTTCTATTAATAACCTGAAAGAAAAGATTGTACAGCCTGAGAAAAAAGCTGATGTATCTGCTTTAACCAGTTCAATTGCTAAAGCAAATAAGCTGGATCGTAACAAATATACCAGACAATCGCTATCTGTCGTAGACAAAACAGTAAAAGCGGCTCAGGAACTATTAAGTATAAGCCCTAAATCTGACTTGCAGTCTCTTGTTGCTATGACTGCGGAAGCTGTAGAAAATGCAATTAAAGAGTTAAAAGACCTGCCACAGATTCATAAAAAAGGAACAAAAGTAACCGTTGGCAATTTTACTTATAAAATCACTAATACGTCAACCAATAAATTGTCAGCTACTCTGGAGAAACCAAAGAAAAATACTTACACTAAAATAAATATTCCATCCTCAATTAAGGTAAATGGTTATACTTTTAAGGTTACAGGTATTTCTGACAATGCCTTCAGAAACAATAAAAAACTAACCTCAGTAACAATAAGTTCTAACATTACCACTATCGGTAAACAAAGTTTCAGCGGCTGTGCACAGCTGAAAAAAATAACCATAAAATCTATGGTAATAAAAAAAGTTGGTAAAGATGCTTTAAAGAAAATAAACAAGAATGCTTATATTCAGATACCCGTCAAAAAATGGTCAGCTTATAAATCAAAGTTTAAAAATAAAGGACAGGTGTCAACTGTTATTTTCAAAAAAGCCAAATCATAATTATTAAATGCTGCAAAAGAACTGAGGCGATGAGCGCGGAACATAATTCACCCCATGAATCTCCATTTTCATGAATTTTAGCCAATTTCTCATATATTTGATCATAAAATTATAGATTGATACACAATTATATGGTAAAATAATTCCATATAGGAATCACTTAATTTCTATCAGATACACAGCACATTGAAATCGGAGGAATTTTCTTGAAAAGCAGAGAAAATAAAATAGAGAAGGGTAAAAGCAAAAATTCAGAAAGAAAACCAAAGAAAAAGCACCGGAAGCTTGTCATTATACTAATTCTTATTTTTATGGTCTGTATCTATATTGGTGTCTCATTTTTGCTCTCAGCAAATAAGATTACCATTAAAGAATACAGCTACAATTCAGATAAAATAGACCAGCCGGTTACAATAATCTCTTTAGCAGATTTACATAGCCATTCTTTTGGAAAAAATAATAAGCGTCTTGTCCGGGAAGTGGAGAAGCAAGAACCAGATCTTATATGCATTCTAGGTGATGCAGTAAATTTTTACGATGAAGAAGATACTTATATCACTTCTTTAATCAGACAACTGATGCGTATTGCTCCCGTGTATTTTAGTCCCGGCAATCATGAAATCAGTATGTTTAACAACCACAGATACATTAACCTCAAGCAGGATATTGAACAAGCCGGAGCTTTATATCTGGATCAGACTTATCTGGATATTACGGTTAAGGATCAGCAAATTCGCATTGGCGGTTTCTATGATTATGCCTTTAACTATGCAGGGGTTTCTCCTGGACAATACAGACAAAAAAGCAGTTATCTGTTTTTACAGGATTATGAAGAAACAGATCTCTTTAAGCTTATGCTAACCCACCGTCCCGAAAGCTTTCTGTATCA
>NZ_JAWYAJ010000294.1:0-9509 GCF_034124845.1 Robinsoniella sp. | reverse complement strand
AAACAATACCGCAGCCTCATCAATACTCAGCTCCAGCACCTCAGCAATATTATACCCTTTGTATCTTACATTTAAAACGGGTTTTTGATACCTTTTCCCTCTGCAAACCGGGCAGACCACTTCCACATCCGGCAGAAAATTCATGGATACTGACAGCTTTCCGGCACCTTGACAATGTTCGCACCGCCCACCTGGAACATTATAGGAAAAGTGTTTTGCCTGTAATCCCATGTTTTCTTTCCTAGCAATACCGGCATACAAATTCCTTATGTCAGAAAAAATATCCGTATAAGTCGCCGCATTGGAACGGGGAGATCTTCCGATGGATGTCTGATTAATCGTAATCACATCGTCTAAATGTTCAAAACCGCTGACATTCCCACAATGCATACTTCCGGGCTGGTGGAAATAAGCATCTGCTGCTTCTGCCACTTCCCCGAATACCAGACTGGACTTACCTGCACCTGATACGCCTGTCACGGTAATAAACTTCCCCAATGGGATTTCTGTGCACAAGTCTTTCAGATTATTTGTATTTGCATGTCGGATCACCAGACTTTTTCCGTTGCCGCCAGACTTCAGATATTTTCCGGTAAATCCTTTTCCGCTTAAGTATTTACCGGTAATCGATTCCGAACAATTAATTATATCCGACACCTTTCCGGCCGCAACAATCCGGCCTCCGTCTCTTCCGGCCCCCGGTCCAAAGTCGATGATATAATCTGCCGCCTGTATGATCTTAAGGTTATGTTCAATAACAATCACCGTATTGCCCATATCCCGCAGCCGAATTAAAACATCAATAATTTTAGAAGTATCCCTGTTGTGAAGCCCCGTGGATGGCTCATCCAATACATAAAGTACCCCCGTCAGGCTGCTTCCCAGGACAGAAGCGAGCTTAATTCTCTGGGCCTCCCCAGCAGAGAGGGATACGCCGGGCTGGTCCAGGGTCAGATATCCCGCCCCTGCCTCAATGATACGTTTTATGCGGCGCTCCAGATTATCCAATACCTGCCCCACAACCCCTCTGGCATCCGGTGTAAGTTTACATTCAAGCTCATTGAGCCAGTCCAATACATCCGTAAGGGGCATGGAAAGTGCCTCCTTAATATTCACACCGGCAACCCGGACATCCAGTATGTCTTTTCTAAAACGAATACCTCCGCACTCCGGACACTCCTGCTGTATCAAATACTTTTCAAAGCGCTGCTTTGCACTATAGGAGCTCTTTTCCTCATAGCGGCGCATCATATTCGTAATGACCCCCTCATATCGCCCCTCCGGGACTGTTTTCGGCGGTTTTTTGTCAGGAAAATGCCGGGTAAATTCTTTACTCAGGGCACCGTAAAGCAACAAATCCATTGCCGGCTCACAATAATCTGAAATTGGTGCTGAGAGGTCAAACTCAAATCCATAATATCTTGCTGCATTGGCAATGGATGCCCCGTACCGGTCAATATATACCTGATCCCATCCATGGATGGCAAACTCTTTTATACTCTTTGTTTTATTAATTAGAAGTTGTATATCGGGTATGCTTACCACGCCCATGCCTTTGCAGGCGGGACATGCTCCGGAGGGCTTATTAAATGAAAAATGGCTCGCCGTAAGCTCTGTGATATTTTTGCCGCAATGGGGGCAAGACATCATCTGCTCATACATCTCTGCTGCCTCTTCCCCCTGATCCGGAAGTTCTGCATAGATATCTCCCGTCTCTTTTCCAAAATCCGGCACTACCATTTTGCCGCAGTGTTTACAATGCCTTTCACCTATTTTAGAAAACAGCACCCTGAGATAAGGGGAAATCTCTGTAACCGTGCCCACCGTGGAACGGGGATTGCGATTGGTATTTTTCTGATTGATGGAAATAGCCGGGGATAGGCCTTGGATATCGTCTACCATGGGTTTGGAACCGATCTCCATTGTCATGCCCATAGACTCCATATATTGTCTTTGGCATTCCCGCTGAAGGGTCTCCATCGCCAGCGTAGATTTTCCGCTGCCGGACAGCCCTGTAAACACAATCAGCTTATTTTTAGGAATCTCCACGCTGATATTTTTCAAATTATTCTGACGCGCACCTTTGATTCTGATATTCATATTAATTGTTCTCCTTTCACAGACACTCATTGATTGCTCGGGTCATATTTTTTATAACACATTAGAAAACTCTGGTGTCATAGTGTAGGGTTTTAAAACCAAATAGGCAGTGCTGTCAGTTTGATTCCCGTGGGCAACGAGCCAAACGGACACGCTGGCGGGTCCATTTGGCGACTGCCGCGAAGGTTGCTGAACGTCCAGTGGACATTCGTTTAGCAACGACCGGAGCGGAAGCGGAGAACAAAAACAACGTTGCTTGCAGTGGAGTTTTTGACTTCTGGCAGAATGCGGCACAACAGCCTGCAAGGTTTCCCCGTCAGGCTGTCTCTTATACTTATTTGGTTAATTACACATCTGTTTCAGAATGAATTTCTTACCCTCAGGCAGTGAAATATCTTCCTTTAAATCATATACTATATTGCTGATTACATACTCCCCGTCATTTACATAGACCTCCACTAAATTCCGGTCCACAAGAATATTCAGCCGGGCATTCTCTCTTAGTTCCGGGGTTTCAAAGGAAAGCCTGCAGTTTGTGATTCCCTCGTAAACTTTTTCCCGGTTTGTACCGATTTTATTTCCCTTTCTGTAAATCTCATAACCGCCCAGAGATAGTGACTCCCCGTCATCCAGCGCAATCTTTAACTGGTATGGTTTTCCCGCTTCCAGTTCTTCAACCTGAGATATTTCCTTTGTAAATGCTTTTTCCACATTTGGATGCATCCGATAATAGATGTGGTGGTCTCTGAGTTCTGCTACCCGGGGCGTGCACATCATTCCGATCCAGGGCTTTTCATCCGAAACCGGTCTGGGCATTCTCATCCATCCGACGACAACTCTGCGCCCTTCTTCGTCTAGCGTACTCTGAGGTGCATAGAGATCCAGCCCATAGTCTGCAAACTGATACGTTTCTGCCATTTTCAGGGTTCCTGTCTGTTCGTCAAATTCTGCTTCTGCACATATGGCATGGTTCTGTTCCTTATCACCATCCTTTAAAAATCCCATGGGAGACAGACAAACCACCCAGCCCTCTTCGGTCTGATACAGATCCGGACATTCCCACATCCAGCCAAAAGAAGGATCTTCCGATTCGTAACTGTTCAGATATTCCCAGTTTTCTTTATCACTGCTTCTGTAAAATAGCAGAATTCCTTTTTTCTCGTCCAGTGTACTTCCAAGAACCATATAGTAATAATCTTCGCTTTTCCATACCTTAGGATCCCTTGTATGTGTACGATGCCCAAGGGAAGCATCCACAATGGGAGGAATTATCAGCTTTTTATCTTTGAAATTGTCAAAGTGAATCCCATCATTGGATGTGATCATCATCTGGGAAGACTCAAATTGTTCATTCACACAGTGATGGATATCCTCCTTTGTAATCTCTTCATAACGCACACCGGTGTAATAAATATAAAGCTTTCCATTCTCCTGCACCGCACTTCCGGAAAAGCATCCATTTTTATCCCAGTATTTACTTGGGTAAAGGGCAATCTCCTGATGTGTCCAGTTAACCAGGTCTGAACTAATTGCATGGCCCCAGTGCATGGTTGCCCATGCCGGCGCATAAGGAAAGTACTGGTAAAACAAATGATATTTTCCTTTATAATAGATAAAACCATTGGGATCATTGATCCAGTTCCCCGGTGCCCTCAAGTGTAATTGATGTTCCGTCATAGAAACCTCCCTGATTCATATTAATATTTTTCTTCTGTCTGTTTATCAAAGAAATGAAATTTTGTAGGTTCCAGTACAAAGGAAATCTTTTCTCCGATACTGCTGACCTCATATTTAGAAACCCGTGCAACAGTGGTTATTCCGCCAAAACTGAAATAAAGATTATTTTCATTACCCATGACTTCTTTATTTTCTACGACAGCAGTCTGTATATCCGATTTGTAGATCTCCAGATTGTGCGGATCCAGTTTTATATCCTCACCGCGGATCCCCAGAATCATATCGCCCTGCTTTCCGTTCAATTTTTTTAAAACACCCTCCGGGAGCGTGATCTTCTTTTTATCACCTTTGAATTCCACTATATTGCCGTTTACATGCACATCATAGAAATTCATCTGAGGAGATCCGATGAAGCCCGCTACAAATTTATTCACGGGGTGCTCATATAATTCCATTGGAGCACCTACCTGCTGGATAACACCGTCCTTCATGATTACAATACGGTCCGCCATGGTCATCGCCTCTGTCTGATCATGGGTTACATAAATGGTGGTCGTGCCCAGCGTGCGGTGAAGCTTGCTGATTTCATTTCGCATACTCACGCGCAGCTTGGCATCCAGGTTGGATAGCGGCTCATCCATAAGAAATACTTTCTGATTCTTCACAATCGCCCTGCCCAATGCAACCCTCTGCCGCTGGCCCCCGGAAAGATTCTTCGGTTTTCGGTACCGGTACTCTTCCAGTCCCAGTATATCAATTGCCCAGTCTACTTTTCTTTTGATTTCATCGGATGGCACTTTCATATTCTTTAAACCGTACCCGATATTTTTCTCCACGGTCATATGGGGATAAAGAGCATAATTCTGAAATACCATAGCAATTCCCCGGTCTCTTGGCGCTGTTTCATTTACCTTTTTTCCATCGATAAACAATTCTCCCTGTGAGATATCTTCAAATCCCGCAATCATACGCAGTGTTGTGGACTTTCCACAGCCGGACGGTCCCACAAATGCAATAAATTCCTTCTCTTTAATTTCCAAATTAAAATTGGAAACCGCATTCTTATCCGTATTTGCATATTTTTTATTTATATTTTTTAATTCAATAAAGCTCATACTATCATCCTTCCTTCGTGCCTGTGTGTGTAACTCCTTCTACAATCTGTTTGGAGAAACAGGAATATATAATAATGACCGGTATCGTAATCAGGGTGATGACTGCCAGAGTCTGCCCCATGGTTGTATTTTCATTGGCTGTGATGGAATTTAATCCGATCTGTGCCGTAAGCAGATCACTGGAAGTGAATACCAGGGACGGCCAGAGATAGTCATTCCAAACGTTCAGAAACGTAAAAACACTGACTGTAGCCACAACTGTTTTCGACATGGGAAGAACCATCGTAAAGAAATACTTCACCGGACTGCAGAAATCAAGCTGTGCCGCTTCATAAACGTCATCCGGCAGGCTTAAAAAAACCTGGCGGAACAGAAAAATATTGAATGGGTTTACGATCATAGGCAGAATATAACCAATCACCGTATTCAGCAGCCCCGTTTTTGCGATTATCAAAAAGTGTATGGTAATAATCGTCTCTGTCGGAATAATCATCAGCATCATTATAACCAGCACCCATCGCTCCCGGAAGGGAAAATCTATTTTCGCAAGGGCATATCCTGCCAGGCCGTTTACGATAATTCCCAGTACGATGAGAACCGCAGCGTAAAACAGCGTGTTTCCCATATAGCGCAGAAAAGAAGTATTGGTGATAATGGATATATAGTTGTCAAAAAAGCTGCTGCTTGGTGCCGGCGGAATAAACGCAGACATGGCATTCATATCCGCTGCAATGGCAGCATCCGGTTTAAATGAATTTGCCAGCATCCAGACCACCGGAAATAAGAAGAAGACTGATAAAATAAGCATCAGGATAACCAGTAACCAATTAATTGATTTTTGTTTTTTTGTTAACATGTTTCTCCTCCTTATCTCTCGTTAAGATCGTCTGCACAATGGTCAGTATGACCACAAATATCACAAACACAATTGCCATGGTTGAAGCAAGTCCCATTTCCCAGTTCACCGTACCAGTTTCATAGATATCGTAAACCAGCGTATAAGTAGAGTGGGAAGGCCCGCCTCCTGTCATAACCATCGGCTGGACAATCATTTTAAAAGCACCGATGGTGATAGTGATAAATACAAATATACAAATGGGCTTTAATTCCGGCAGGGTAATATCCCTGAATTTCTGCCATCCGCTGGCATGATCCATTTCAGCCGCTTCGTAAAGTCCCGGATTAATCGCCTGCAGCCCGCCCAGAAAAATAATCATCTGATATCCCACACCCTGCCAGATACTCATAAATGCAATAGACGGAAGTGCCTGTTTATCGCTGTAAATAAAAGGCTGTGCGGATAGGCCCAAGTTCACCAGTATCGTATTAAGAATTCCCTCCGGATTATAGATCTGCATCCACAAAGTGGAAACAACCGCAAGGGACATGACAACAGGTATAAAAAATGCTACTTTAAAATACTTTTTACAATGGGTTACTTTGTTAATCAGAAGCGCCAGAATAAGCGCTCCGCCTCCCTGCAGCGGCACAATTATAAATACAAACTTCACGGTATTTACGAAAGCCTTTACAAACAGTTCATCCTTAAAGATCGTAAGATAGTTTTCCAGTCCCACAAAATGTGTAAGATCCGGATTCAAAGCAAAATAATCCGTAAAGCTGAAAACCAGTGTCAACAGCATGGGGAGAAACAAAAAGATCGTTAGCAGTACCAATGCCGGACCAAAAAATGCCATTCCTAACATCGAATTAGATTTTTTTCTCTTCATTATTCTCTTGTATAACGCTTTAATTTGGCGTCAATCCTTTCTATAGATTTATCCAGTTCTCCTCCGGCATCTTTTCCATTCAGCGCTGCCCCTTCCAGGACCTGTTGAAAAGAAGTACTAACCTGAGGATATACCGGCGTTTTGGGTCTTGGATGTCCATATTTATTCAACTGCTCATACAACGCCTTATAGTTTTCATCTTCCGAAAAAAGAGATATCTGGTCAAATGCCCCATAAGTGGACGGCAGCCCTTTTGTCTGTTCATGAAGGATTATGCCGCTTTCCACCCCGCTCATCCATTTTACCAGTTCTGTAGCACCTTCCAGATCATGGGTAGAAGCTGATGCTGCATATGCCCAGGAACCTGTAGGCGTATACCTTCCCCCATCCCAGTTTTCTCCCACAATATAAGGTGCCACTCCCAGTTTGATATCCGGATAGTTCTCATAGACCGTGTTCACTTCCCATGCCCCGTCAAACTTAAATGCCGCACGACCTGTTTCAAACAGCTTATCAATGGGGGTTTTAGACATGTAGTCATTCTCCACTAGCCCACGGAAGAAATTCACTGCTTCTACATTCGCATCAGAATTGAATATGCCATCCACACTCAGACCGTCCCCACTCACAAAGTCTCCTCCATTTGCCCAAAAGAAAGGAGCATAATAATAAATGCTTGCTTCTCCAACGGGGAATGTCATATCCAGACAGTACCCGTTCTTTTCTTTCATGACCGGATCAAGTTTTTTACAAATGTCCAAAAACTCATCCCAGGTCCAGGGATCATCCCCGGAAGGAATATCAATTCCGGCATTTTCCAGAATATCCTTATTGTAATACAGCCCTACACTGGATTCCATTGCGCCCAGCGTATACAGCTTATCGTTATAGGTTCCCTGCTCAAGTATAGAATCCAGATAGACTGCCCTTTCCTCTTCCCGAAGCTTGGACAATGGCTGGATTATGCCGTTTGCAGCATAAGCCGCTACATTGGGACCATCCACCGTAAGCACATCCGGCAGCCCTCCGGACATCACAGATGCATTTACCTTATCGGAATATCCGCCTCCACTGTCATTTCTGGGAATGAACTCAATATCTGCAAAATATTTGCCGTCATACTTTTCATTAAATCTTCTCACTGACTCTGCATAGGCATCTCCTTCGGGAGTATCCTCAATTGTATGTACCCATATGGAAAGGTAACTCTCTCCTTCCTCATATCCGGCAATATCGCCTGGCTTTATCTCTTTTTGCCCGCACCCTGCCAGGCAGCTGGCGGCAAGGAAAAATACTGCCGCATATTTCCATGACTTTCTCATGCGCTCCTCCTTTACTTCACAAACCATTGTTTTGTAACCGGTAATGTTACCGGTTAAGTTACCGGTTACTTTATCTGTTTTAAGAGTATCACAACTCCATATTAGCGTCAATTCCTTTTTCCATTTTTGTGAATACTGTCTTGAATTGTCAGTATTATTTTGTAAGATATTCACAAAAATAACCGGTTACTTTCATCCATTGCTAATTTGACATTGCCTCAGGAAGGTATTTTTGTTATACTTTTGCCAGGGCGTGTTTGGAAATTGCTTTCTGACAGCTGCGCGTTCCGGTTCGCGGGAGATTTGCCCCGGATAATGGGCGCATAGCGGGTATGTAACCTGAATGTGCCAAATTTCTATCAGAAACATGTACCGACAAAGGAGCTGCTATGGGTAAAAAAAATAAAGTAACTTTTCATGATATTGCAGTTTATACAAACTTTTCAAAAACAACCATTTCCAGGTATTTTAATAACCCGGACTCTCTGACAGAAGAGAACCAGAAAATAATTGCAGATGCTCTGGTGGCTCTTGATTATAAAGAAAATAAAGTTGCCCGGATACTGGCAAGCGGAAGTACTGAGTTTGTAGGCATAATTATCCCAAACCTGTATCTGCACTACTATTCGGAAATGCTGAATCAGATTCTCTCTTCTTATCAGGAATACGGCTATAAGTTCCTGGTGTTTGTAGGCAATGATGATGCGGAAGTGGAACGTAATTACATCAAAGAATTGATGGCGTACCAGATTGAAGGCCTGATTGTCTTAAGCCACACCATTCCCTCAAAAGAGCTGGCGGATTACCGCATACCGATTGTTGCTATCGAACGGGAAGATAAGTATATTTCCAGCATTAACACGGATAACTATATGGGCGCTGTCCAGGCTACCAGCCTCCTGATTAAAAATCAATGCAGTGTCTTAATTCATATCAACAATGATGTGCCCTGTTATACACCAGCGTACGGGCGGATTAAAGGATTTCAGGATATATGCGGGGAAGAGAATATCCCGTTTGAAGTAATTTACTGCGATCTGGGATCAACTTTTGAAGCCAGCAATCAGAAGTTGACAGAGATTTATGAAGACCTAGAGAAACGGTATCCCAATCAAAAAAAGGGCATCTTTATGCCCAACGATACCCATGCCAATGTGCTGCTCAATATTATCATTCGCCAGAAAGGCTCTCTGGGCAGCGATTACCGGATTGTAGGATTTGATGATTCTCCGATTTCCAAAGAAGCGATTATCCCTATCACAACAGTAGGCCAGCAGATCAGTCTGCTGGCCCAGGAAGCGGTAAAACTGCTGGTTTCCCAGATGTCCGAGCGCAAAAAACGACGACCTAACATTTCTTCAGAACCGGTTCATAAAAAAATACCTCCGGTACTTGTGCGTAGAGATACTACCGATCATTAGTACTTTTGTTCCATACCTATACCCCTGCATACCGCAGACGAGTCTGCGGTACTGCTTCAATAGAAAGTATGGAACGCTTTTTGTTCCATACTTATACCCCTGCATACCGCAGACAGGTCTGCGGTACTGCTTCAATAGAAAGTA
>NZ_JAWYAJ010000293.1:22200-42100 GCF_034124845.1 Robinsoniella sp. | reverse complement strand
AACTTGATTAAGCTTGCCAAGGATGCGGATCTGGATTATCAGATTTTAAGGGATCAGATTTACACCCATCCAACTATGAGTGAAGCATTTAATGACTTATTTGCAGTATAATGTGACAAAATCGAATAACAGAAAAAATGTACCGCACCGAAAGGACAGTGTTAACTTCATGACATTGTCCGAAAGGATGCGGTATTTTTATTTTTCTATTGACAAAAAACAATAACTGTATATAATGATATATATACAGTATATACTATAATATCAATATTGATAAGGAGTGATCGTTTGAAAGTAATCGTTTCAAACCAGTCAGAGCTGCCGATATATGTACAGATAAAAGAGCAGATAAAAGAGCAAATTATGAATGGAACAATTCCGGAAGGAGAGACGCTTCCCTCCATCCGTCAGCTGGCGAAGAACCTGGGGATCAGTGTTATCACCACGACCAGGGCATACAGCGAATTAGAACAGGAGGGATTTATTGCTGCCAGGCAGGGCAAGGGCAGCGTTGTACTGCCAAGGGATAATGAGATGGTCCGGGAGCAGTATCTGAAAAGGATTGAGCAGGCATTTGAAACAGCGATTGAAAATGCGCGTTATGCGCAGATTCAAAATGACGAGTTGGTAAATATCTTAGAAGCATTATTACATGAGGAGTGAAAGGTATGAACATATTAGAAGTAGAAGGGTTGTCCAAACAAAGAGGTGGATTCCACCTGAATGACATCAGCTTTCAGATTCCGGCGGGTTATATCTGCGGATATGTAGGACAGAACGGGGCAGGAAAGACCACGACGATTAAGCTGATTATGGAACAGTTAAAACATGAAACGGGTATGATTAAGGTAAACGGCATTACCTTTGAGGAAGATGAAATAAAATATAAAGACCAGATTGGCTATATTGCGGATGAATGTTATCTTCCGGGTGAATATACTGCCGTAAAACTGGCGGCAATGCTGGCTGGATTTTATCCGTCATTTCAAAAGAAAGTATTTTATGACTATCTCGCCAAATGGAATCTTCCAAAGAACCAGAAAATAAAAGAGTTTTCCAAAGGAATGAAGGTCCGTATCATGTTTGCATGCGTATTGTCCAGAGAGACAAAAATCTTGATTATGGATGAAGCCACAAGCGGGCTGGATCCGGTCATCCGCACGGAGATTCTGGAAGAACTGCAGGAATACATTGAAGATGGAGAACGCAGTGTATTGCTTTCCACCCATATTATGAGCGATCTGGATCAGGTGGCAGATTATATTTTCTTTTTGAATCAGGGCCGTAAAGTATTCTTTGACACCAAGGATGAAATCCTGGACAGGTATGTGGTGATCAAAGGTGGTTTGGAGGAATTGACGGCAGATCTGGAAAAAAGACTGATTGGTGCGAAGAAAACCCAGATTGGGTTTGAAGGTCTTTTGGAAACGGAACAGCTGGAGTATATTCGTAAGGATTTTCTTGTAGAAAAGCCAAGTATAGAGCAGATTATCGTCTTTTATATTCAGGGGGTGAGAAAAAAATGACAGGAAATACAATACGTTTTTTAAAAATGGATTTTGGAACATTGGCAACGGTAAATAAAATTATTTTCTTTTATCCACTTGCGGTTCTTTTGTTCGTGATCGTGCAGGGTTCCTTTGTTATGGGGGGATTTATGCTGATTTTTCTTTTTCCAACATTGGCAATGACACCGTTTTTGGGAGAAGAAAGCCAGAAGATCAAGATATTTTATTTATCACTTCCGGCTACGGTGAAAAATATGGTGTCTGGAAGATACCTGTTTTTATTCGCCAGTGCGCTTGGGCAAATGGTGGGAGGATTGTTAATCGCAGTTATCTGCAAGGTATTCGGGATACCCATTACCGGTCTGGATGCCGGATTATTTGTCTGCGGGGTCATGCTGGATATAACGGCATGTCTGCTCATGTATCCGCTGGTATATAAAGTGGGAATCGCAAAAGGGAGAAGCCTTATTGGCGTTATGCCGATACTGGCAGCCGGTCTGGTTGCCCTGTTGTTTACCACCACACAGGAAAAGATTGGTTCCTACCAGGATATTTTTCAGTTTGTTATGAATAACGGGTATTACATTACAGCAGGTGTATTTGTTTTTGTGTGCATTCTGACCGTTATATCGGTGATAATCAGTTTCCGGATCTGTGAAAAGCAGGAAATATAGATGATTAAGGTGTTATGAAATAAATTTTCAGGCAGGGTCCCGGAGGTGGATATATGCAAAGATATGGTGTAATCAATGGAACGATCATAGTAATTGCTCTGACATTAAATTTCCTTAAAATAATTCCACCGGAATTATTTTTAACGGCGGTGGTAATCTGCGGAGTTATGGCAATCATCATTTGGTATGGCAATTATCATTGCTGCAGTTCTTTCAGGCAGGTTCTACAACAAATCAAAACTACAATCAGGAAGTAATCAGAGTATCGAAAAGAGCAGAGATGATTAAAATTCTCTGCTCTTTTCAATGCTTCACACACAAATGCTATACAATCAATTCGATAATACCGATTGCAATTAACAAAATGGAGGAAGCAGGAGATAACATTTTAATAAACCGGAAATGAAGCAGCCGGTATCCTAAACGGTTGCTCACGTGCATAGAAACACAGGAAAACAAAGCTGCGAAAAATGCTATATACAGTGGAGACATATTCATAACGCCGGCACTGAAAGAAGGGGGAATACAGTTGATTGCAAGTACAAACCCCAGAAAGACAGTCTCCTGCATACAGGGTGCGCAGAAATCTGTTTCCTTTTCCATATCTGTGGTATTTTTGGGAATCGAATCTTTGATCAGGCAGAAGTAACCAAAGAAAATCATAATTACAGCACCTATAAAATTTGTATATACCAGGAAGTTTCCGGAAATTAACCTGGCGGCATAGGTTGAACCGAAAGCGCAGACTCCGGTAGTCAGACCTATCAGAAAGTTAGAAAATATGGTAAGCTTCTGACCGCGTATCCCCATATTCATTCCGATAACAAAGTTATCCAGATTGACTGCGATACCAATCAAAAGCGGAAACATGATTGACATATTAAAACTCCCATCTGCCTGCCTTTGCAGGCATTCAAATCAGGATGGTGACAGCTGTTAAGGCGTGTTTGAAAATTTATCACCTCAATATAATATATTCCCGGATATCCCGTATGTGACAAAGGAGCATTTTCTACTATGAGCTTGCCATCTTAATAAATATAGTTTTTCCAATTAAATATAGTTTTTCCAAAAGTGATGTGACAAAGGAATATTTCTTCTGTAAGGCAGGCAGGAAAATCATTTTACATCCCTTGTATCTCAAAATAAAATAAAAAATATTAGTTTTTCATTAAAATTACAGACAAATATTTGATAATGAAACTACTTATGGTATAATTCAGGTAACGGTTTGAGAAATCAGTCGTTAGAAGCACGGAAACCAAAAGAATAGATAATAATACGGAGGTAAACAAAATGACAGGAGATATATTCAGCAGTTTAATGAAAGGCTTATCAGAATTGATGCCGGAGGATGATCCATGTATCAGAGCGTTCCAGCTGCAGAGCGACATTAAGAAGCTTAAAGCAAAAGAAGATGAGATTTATAAAGAAGTGGGTAAAAAAGCTTTGGAACAGGATGGTGAAATTCGTTTTCCGGAGGATCTTAATAAGCTTTTAGAAGCCAGAAGACAGCGCCAGGCAGCTGAAGAAGAGCTGTTTGACCTTCAGTCGGGTAAAAAAGGCAGGGAAGAAGCTGAGGAAGAAGAGTGCGGGGAAGAAGCAGGTACCGTCTGTGCAGGGTGCGGTGCAAAAAATCCGGGTGATCATCTTTTCTGCAAGGAATGCGGTGCAAAATTAAAAACCGAAGGCAGGAGATGCCCCGACTGCGGCACTGATGTGGAGACAGACGCTAAATTCTGCGGCCAGTGTGGTAAAAGAATCGGATAAAATTTCGTTGACAGAAGATGGAAAATGTCCTATAATTGATAATAGTAATCATTACTAATTTTAGAGCGTGAAAGGAAAAGTACAAATGAGCAAACATCAGTTTACAGACATCCGGGTTCCCATTGAACCCGGTAATCCATCTATTCAGCGTCATGAGGACAAATGTATCAAATGCGGACAGTGCAGGCAGGTCTGTACAAAGGACATTGGGGTTGCAGGTACCTATGATCTGGGGAAAACAGGGGATATACCCATTTGCATTCACTGTGGTCAGTGTGCCAATGTCTGTCCGGTAGATAGTATTACGGAAGTCTATGAATATGGTCAGGTTCGTGAAGCAATAAAGGCAGAAGATAAGATCGTGATTTTCAGTACTTCTCCGTCAGTAAGAGCGGCACTTGGTGAGGAGTTTGGAATGGAAGAGGGCAGTTTTGTCCAGGAGCAAATGGTTTCACTCATTCGCAGGCTGGGAGCGGATTATGTTCTGGATACCAACTTTGCGGCAGACCTTACGATTATGGAAGAAGCCAGCGAACTGGTAGAACGTGTGACAAAAGCAAATAAGCCGCTGCCACAGTTTACCAGCTGCTGTCCGGCTTGGGTGAAGTTCGTGGAAACCTACTATCCGGATATGAGGAATCATATCTCTACGGCAAAAAGCCCAATTGGAATGCAGGGACCGACCATAAAGACTTATTTTGCAAAGAAGATGGGGATTGACCCTGAAAAAATTGTCAATGTTGCGGTAACGCCCTGTACGGCAAAGAAGTTTGAAATCCGCAGGGAAGAAATGAACGCGGCATCCAGGTACCTGGGTATAGATGGCATGCGGGATATGGATTATGTGATCACTACCAGGGAACTGGCTAAATGGGCAAGAGAAGAAGCGGTTGACTTTATTTCTCTTGAAGGCTCGGACTATGATGATTTTATGGGGGAAGCGTCCGGCGCAGGCGTTATTTTCGGTAATACCGGCGGCGTTATGGAGGCGGCTGTACGGACAGCCTATCATTTTATAACTCACGAAGAAGCGCCTCAGGAACTGTATGACCTGGAGCCAGTCAGAGGATTGCAGGGAATCAAGGAGGCCAGCGTCAGGATCGGAGATCTGGATGTCAGGGTGGCGGTTGTATACGGGACGGCTAATGCAAAGATACTTATGGAGAAAATAAAAGCTGGAGAGGCGGATTATCATTTTGTGGAAGTAATGACCTGTCCGGGAGGCTGCATAGGCGGAGGCGGACAGCCAAAGGATACAAAATGGCTGGGTGATACTTTAAGAGAGAAACGCATCAAGAGTCTATATGACAGAGACAAGAGCATGAAACTACGCTTAAGCCATAGAAATGAAGAGATTGTTAAATTATATGAGGACTTCTATGGTGAGCCTTTAAGTGAGCTTGCAGAAGAAATGTTACATACCGTTTATTTTGACAGAAGCGGGGATCTGAACGCAGGTTCCGGTGAGAAGAAGAAAGGCAGCGTGAAGAGTATGTCAAAGTTTAAATGCAGTATCTGCGGATATATTTATGATGAAGAAAAAGAAGGGGCGCCTTTTACGGAATTGAAGGAATGTCCCATTTGTAAGAATCCGTTAAATGTGTTTGAGGAATTAGGCGCAGGAAATTCACAGAAGGCTTCCGAAATCGGTAAGGCTGAGGCAGCTGTAAGTGTGCAGGCGGCAGAAGCAGAAAATGCTCAGTCAGCCGAAGCAGAGGAAGACAATTCCCTTGCATATCCAAGAGAATATGTCAGGAAAGACCCGAAAAGCCGGTTTATGAGTGAGATACATCAGATGGCAGTGACGGGCGAACCTATCATTGAAGCCATGGGCACAAGAATGCCAATGCCAGACTGGGATGATATTCTGATCCTGGGCGCACAGCTTAATCCCCCGCCGCTGGATGAACATGCCCCGGTAGATATCACTACGGTAATCGGAAAGCATGCGAAGAAGCCGATGGTTTTGGAAGGCCCGGTATATATTTCCCACATGTCTTTTGGCGCACTTTCAAAAGAGGTAAAAGTTGCATTGTCCAAGGGAAGCGCCATGGCAAAGACCGCAATGTGCAGCGGTGAGGGCGGTATTCTTCCGGAGGAAATGGATGCAGCGTATAAATACATTTTTGAATATGTTCCGAATCATTACAGCGTGACTCCGGAAAATTTAAGAAATGCGGATGCAATTGAAATTAAGATCGGACAGGGAACGAAGCCGGGAATGGGCGGTCATCTGCCGGGCGGCAAGGTGACCCCGGAAAGATCGAAGCTCCGGAACAAGACTCTAGGGCAGGCTGTAATCAGCCCGTCAAAATTGGAAGCTATTAATTCAAAAGAGGATCTGCGGGATATCGTGGAACAGCTTCGCTATGCATCTGAGGGAAGACCGATCGGCATTAAGATTGCAGCGGGAAGAATTGAAAAGGATCTGGAATACTGTGTGTTTGCAAAGCCTGATTTCATCACAATTGACGGGCGTGGCGGTGCTACCGGCGCCAGTCCGAAGATTGTTCGGGATGCAACCAGCGTTCCGACGATTTATGCATTACATCGTGCCAGAAAATATCTGGATGAGGCCGGAGCAGACATTGACCTCGTGATTACAGGCGGTCTGCGTGTATCTTCTGATTTTGCCAAGGCAATTGCTATGGGAGCGGATGCAGTTGCAGTTGCTTCCGCAGGTTTAATTGCAGCAGCATGCCAGCAATACCGTATCTGCGGCAGCGGCAATTGTCCGGTAGGTGTGGCAACCCAGGATCCGGAACTTCGGAAACGCCTGAAAGTAGACTTATCGGCAAAACGTGTGGCAAATTTCCTGAACTGCAGTTTTAAAGAACTGAAAACATTTTCCAGAATTACCGGCCATGAGAATCTGCATGATATGGATATCAGTGATTTATGCACGATCAGCAGGGAGATATCGGAATATACAAATATCCCCCACGCATAAGCCTGTGCGTCAATTGCCAGTACGTATAATATTGTAAGCCGTATCCGGAGCAGATTACAAAAAATTGTAACTGCGATCGGATACGGCTTATCTTATATGATGAAACAAAATTTTCCGTACTATTTTGCATGAGGGATATATATTGTTATGTAGTATTTAAAACTATGTGAAAATATACTAGATATAGTAAAAAAGTCTAAATAAATGTTGTAATATAAGCCAATATTAGATACAATAACAATGATGTCTAAAATCGTTAAAATGCAGAAAAAGGAAGATATGAATATGAAAAAAACAGCTATTGTTACCGATAGTAATAGTGGGATAACACAGAATAAGGCAAAAGAATTAGGAATATTTGTAGTTCCAATGCCTTTCTTTATCAATGGTGAGATGTTTATGGAGGATATTACACTGAGTCAGGATGAGTTCTACCAGAAACTGGCTTCCGGAGCGGATATCAGCACATCCCAGCCGTCGCCGGGGGATCTTACGGATTTGTGGGAACACTTACTGGAAGAATATGAAGAGATTGTTCACATCCCCATGTCCAGCGGATTAAGTTCCTCTTGTGAAAATGCGATGAGTCTGTCCATGGCATTTGACGGTAAAGTACAGGTTGTAAACAATCAGAGGATTTCGGTAACCCAGTATCAATCGGTTATGGATGCAATGATGATGGCAGAGGATGGTTTGAATGCGTTAGAGATTAAAACAAAATTAGAAGAGATGGCATTGGATGCCAGTATCTATATCACAGTGGAAACCCTGGAATATCTGAAAAAAGGAGGGCGCATCACTCCAGCAGCGGCAACGGTTGGAACGATTCTGAATATTAAGCCGGTATTGCAGATACAGGGGGCGAAGCTGGATGCTTACGCAAAGGTACGCGGTAAAGTAAAGGCTAAGAAAACCATTCTGGATGCCGTAAAAGAAGATATGTCCTCCAGATTTAAAGAATATGCACAGCAGGGAAATATGGAATTTGGTGCCGCATATTCCGGTAATCTGGAAGAGGCGCTGATCTGGAAACAGGAAATTGAAGAAGCTTTTCCGGAGATTCCGGTCCGTATGGATCCATTGTCGCTGAGTGTGTCCTGCCATATTGGAGAAGGCGCTATTGCAATCGGATGTTATCGGAAGTATCAAAGTGTTAAGTAAAGAGTGTTAAGAATCAAAAGATATTGGAATAGAGGATAAGAATCAAAGAGAGAAGGGAAGGTTATGAAGTGTGGAAAAAAGAGATGGGTATGGGCATTTCTTTTTATTATGGTATTTGCCATGCTGCCTTCAACAGGGGCATCGGCAAAATCTCAAACGAATGGGAGGCGTGGGCAGACCCAGCTGAAAAATGTCTTAAAGGCAGGCCGTAGAAATGGGAAATGGATAAAATCGGCAGGAAGGTATAAGTTCCGTTTCCTGAATGGAACTTATGCATCCAGCCAGTGGATAAACGTGAAAGGCAAAATCTATTATTTTAATAAAGAGGGTTTTCGTGTATCCGGTTGGAAAAAGTACCGCAATTACCGATATTTTCTGAATAAAAAAGGGGAACTGCAGACGGGCTGGTTTTCGTATAAGAACGGGCAGTATTATGCCAATACCAGGACAGGTGTTATACGTACCGGATGGTTTACCTGGCATAGAAATAAGTATTACTTTGGAAAAGATGGTAAAATGGCAAAAGGCTGGCTCAAACACAAGGGCAAGAAATATTATCTCCGGCAAGATGGGACAAGGACCACAGGGGATGCTTTTATTGATGGACAATGGTATCATTTTAAAAATAATGGAGTATACGATCCTAAAGCGAAAGTAACGCCTAAAATAGATCCGCAGAAACCGATGGTTGCCCTGACCTTTGATGATGGTCCGGGTCCATATACCGAAAGGCTTCTGGATTGTATAGAAAGAAACAAGGTGCGGGCAACCTTTTTCCTGGTAGGTCAGAGTGTGCCGGTTTATCCCAATGCTGTAAGAAGGCAATACCAGTTAAAATGTGAGATTGGCAATCATACCTATAACCACCCTCAGCTGACCAGGATTGCAGACAGCCAGATATCCGCCCAGATTAACAGCACCAATACCAGCATCCGAAACATAACAGGTCATAATGCAACGCTTTTACGGCCGCCATACGGATCATACAATGCTTCGGTAAACGCATTGGCGGGAACCCCTGTGATTCTGTGGTCTATTGATACCAGAGACTGGGAAACAAAAAACACCCAGAGTACGGTTAACGCAGTGTTGAACTATGTAAGAGACGGAGATATTATCCTGATGCATGACATTCATCTTCCGACTGTGGCGGCAGCGGAAATCATCATTCCTGAATTGTTAAACAGAGGGTATCAGATGGTGACGGTCAGTGAGCTGGGATATTATAAACGGGGCGGTCTGGCGAATGGTTCCGTATATTCCAGTTTGTATTAAAATACGTTTATATAATGAAAGATCAGCAGAGAAACGTTCCTTACATTTCTTTGCTGATCTTTCTTTTTTAGAATGCAGTTCAATAATAACTGCTCACAATCAATTATTTTCTACAATTACTTAAACTTCTTTCCCTCTTAACAATACCTTCTCAATATTGAGGTCTTTATCCAAGAGCACCATATTCGCAATCTTACCTGTTTCCAGACTGCCGTATTGATCGTAGATCTCTACAGATTTAGCCGAGTTTACTGCGGCACATTTGACCGCACTTGCGAGAGGGATGCCCATTTCCTTAACGGCTGTGCGGACACAGTCCATCAGATTGGTGGCGGAACCGGCAATGGTGCCGCTTTCCAAAGTAGCCAGGTTTCCAACTACTTTTACAGGCTGTCCGCCCAGTGAATAGTCACCGTCTGTAAGTCCGGTAGCCATCATGCTGTCGCTGATTAAGATTACACGGTCATCGCCAAACATTTTAAATGTGGTTCTGACTACTGAAGGATGGATATGAATACCGTCACAGATCAATTCTACACGGCAGTTGTCATGATCGCATGCTGCTCCGATGACTCCGGGTTCACGATGGGAGAATGGAGGCATTGCATTGTAGAGATGGGTTGCGTGTCTGGCACCTCTGTTGTATGCTTCATTAGCAATATCATAATCCGCTGTTGTATGGGCGATGGAGATTCCAACCTCATCCTTTAATGCATCGATAAATTCCATGGATCCTTCTTCTTCCGGCGCGATATCGACCAGTTTTACAAGGTTCCCGGATGCAGACTGAAGACGGCGGAACATTTCCACATCGGGTTTGTGTATATATTTCCCATTTTGAGCACCTTTTTTCTTGCATGCAATAAATGGACCTTCCATATTAATGCCGCACAGGATGGCGCCGGATTTACTCTCGTATGCAGCGGCAGTCCTGCAGATTTTTTCAAGGCGTGGTTCGTCAAATGTCATCGTGGCAGGCACAATGGTAGTGATACCATTCTTTAACTGGTATTCCGCAATTTTTAGAATGGCTTCTTCTGTGCCGTCACAGAAATCATAACCAACGCAGCCGTGGAAATGGATATCCGTCAATCCGGGTATCGCATACATACCTTCTGCATCGATGATGACATCATCTTCTGTTTCTGCGCTGTCAGCAAATTTATCGTTTTGTATATAGAGGTCTTTTTTTTCAAAATAACCATCTGCGTGAAAAACATTTGCATTTTTTATTATCATATTTTATATCCCTTCATTACTGTTATGCATTTTCAATTTTCGATAAAGCAGCAGCATCTGCCACAATGGTTACATCGTTGTGAAGCTGCAGAATGGATGCAGGAACCTGTGGAGTGATTGGTCCTTCCACTACTTTTTTCAGGATTTCAGCTTTGTCGGCTCCGCTGACAACTACTAAAACCTTACGTGCCTGCATAATGGTCTGAATTCCCATTGTATATGCCTGTCTTGGAACATCTTCTGCTTTTTCAAAGAAACGTGTATTGGCTTCAATGGTGCTTGCTGTTAAGTCAACACAATGAGTCTGTTTTTCGAAATTATCGCTTGGTTCATTAAAACCGATATGACCGTTATGACCAAGGCCTAATAATTGTAAGTCAATTCCGCCAACATCAGAAATAATCTGGTTGTACATGGAGCATGCTTTATCGGAATCTGGTTCTAAACCATCCGGTACAAATGTACGCTCTTTACGGATATTGATGCTGCCAAACAGGTTGGTGTTCATGAAATAGCGGTAGCTCTGGTCGCTGTCTGCGCCAAGTCCTTTGTATTCATCTAAGTTTACGCTGGTGACACGTTCGAAATCCAGATCACCTTTGGTATACCAGTCGATTAGTTGCTTGTAAGTTCCGATCGGAGTTGAGCCGGTAGCCAGACCCAGTACGCAGTCAGGTTTCATGATTACCTGTGCAGAAATAATATTTGCTGCCTTTCTACTCATATCATCATAATCTTTTGCTTTTACTATTTGCATAATTATTCTCCTTTTCTATTTACAGCAGAGTTACTCTGCTTTCTTAACCTTTAGTAGTTTTACTGAATGACAGCTTTCGCAAAAAATTGTGGCAAATGAAAATTTGGAGTTTCATTCTCAATCTTTGTATAGCTGCCAAAATGAGTCAGTCCTTCGCTTTCTTTTATTTTATAAAAATTGCAGGCAAGGGTATCCCCAGATTGAAAATCACAATGACCGTATACATACCGGATCAATTCCAGCGGTACTGTCAACTCTAATGTCCAGAAGTTTTCGTATATAGTACCGGTACACTGACAGGCTTCATGCAGTTCCATTGGAAATACCTTTCGGTTTTTTCTTTCATCTCCATATTTGGCATGGAGTGCTCCGTTGGAATTTGCTTCAAGGTTCATGTAGCAATTCGGGCGTTCCGCAGGATAAAATTGAAAGAATGCTTCCATCGTGCTGTCCAGATGTACCGGGTCGTTGGGATTAAAATAAATCCTGGACGGATTCGTTTCTTCGCAGGTCATTTTTACAAAGAATCCGGTTCCGGGTATAAATCCCAGACTCCCATAGGTTTTTGGACGATAGCTACCACCCCAGTTATACTGGTCCACATAAAAAACAGGACAGTTTCCAATCTCTTCTTTTGAAGAAATGGTTTGGATTATGTATTCCATTTAATACCTCCCTTGCATATAAAATCAAACATAGAAAGCTGGTACGCTCACAATTACTATTGTAACCTATACAGGAAAAAAAGGCAAAGGGTTCATGAGAAATTGGCAAATAATTATAAAAAATAGCAGGAATGTACAAATGAATTTTAACCACAAAAGATACATCTATTGAATTATTATATGGTGATTTTTTAACTGCTAAAAAACTCCTTATAGTAAAAAGTTTAAAAAAGATTAGTAAAAAAAGACAAGATAGATAAAATATTAGACAATATGACTAAAAATTAAAAAACATGTCAAAAAATGGATAAAATATTGACTAATAAAAGTAAAATAGTAACGGTTTCATATGTTTACAATGTATAGTTTTCCGTGTTATATTAAGGCAAGCTTTGATAGTGCGAAGAGATATCTGAGGTGGTTTTTTGTGAATGTTGATGAAAATAACAGGAAAGGAGAAGAAAAATTAAGAGCCAGGAAGATAAAGCGTCGCTAATTCATTGTATAACGAATTGTAAGGGAGATTACTATGAAACTGAAGAAGATGATAGCAGGTATTTTAAGTACATGTATGGTTGCAACATCCCTAGTGGTTCCAGGAGATGTCCTCAATGTGCAGGCGGCGGAATCCAAAGCGGAGACAAAAGCAGCAGAACAGGGAAATCCACTCAGATTGTGGTACAATAAACCGGCAAGCCAGGGGACTCTTATCCCGGGCAGGGGGGGCGGTTTTGGAACAACAGCGGAAGATGACCGCTGGCAGCAGCTTACATTACCAATTGGCAACAGTTATATGGGTGCCAATGTGTATGGTGAAATTGGGAAAGAACATCTTACTTTTAACCAGAAGACATTATGGAACGGCGGACCAAGTACGAAAAGACCGAATTATGACGGTGGAAATAAACAGACGGCATCCAACGGGGCAAAAATGTCAGATGTCTTTAAATCGGTGGGACAGCTTTTCCTGGAAGGGAAAAACGATGAAGCTTCCGATCTGTGTAATCAATTGACAGGAGAATCCGATGGTTATGGGGCTTATCAGTCTTGGGGCGATATTTATCTGGACTTTAAAGAGGTTACGGATAGTACGCCTGTTCAGAACTATCAGAGGGATCTTGATCTTACCAATGCAATTGCAAATGTAGATTATACCCTGGAAGGAACGAATTTCCACAGAGAATATTTTATTAGTTATGCAGATAATGTACTGGCTATGAAATTGACGGCAGATGGAACGAAAAAGTTAGAATTTGACGTGAGTTTCCCGGTAGATAATGCAGAAAACGTTACAAATAGTGGATTAGGCAAAGAGGTTACCTATAAAGCAGAAGGCAATACGCTGGTTACTGCCGGACAGATGCAGGATAATCAGATGAAAATGAATTCCATGCTGAAAGTTGTCACAGAAGGAAAGGTTCAGCCGGGTGCAGATAACCAGTCTCTCCATGTATCAGATGCTTCTTCTGTAGTAATTTATGTATCAGCAGATACGGATTATATGGCATCTTATCCCAAATACCGTACCGGAGAGAGCGATGCGGAACTGGCGGCAAGTGTAAAAGCAACAGTGGAAAAAGCAGCGGGCAAAAATTATGATCAGGTTAAAGCAGATCACATTGCTGACTATACAAATATCTTTGACCGTGTAGACCTGGATCTGGGACAGGGAGTATCCTCTAAGCCAACTGATGAACTGCTGGCAGCGTATAAGGCAAAAACTGCCACACCAGAAGAGCGAAGTCAATTGGAAGTTATCTTATACCAGTATGGACGCTTTATGACGATTGCGTCTTCCAGAGAGGGAGATTTACCGGCAAACTTACAGGGGGTATGGCAGAACCGTGTAGGCGATGCAAATCGTGTACCCTGGGGCAGTGATTACCACATGAATGTAAATCTTCAGATGAATTATTGGCCAACCTATTCTGCAAATATGGCGGAATGTGCAAAACCATTGATTGAATATGTAGATGGATTGCGTGAACCAGGCCGTGTTACTGCAAAAGATTATCTGGGAATAGAGAGCACAGAGGAAAATCCGGAGAATGGATTTACAGCTCATACACAGAATACACCATTTGGATGGACTTGTCCGGGATGGGCATTTTCCTGGGGATGGTCACCAGCAGCGGTTCCGTGGATTCTTCAAAATTGCTGGGAATATTATGAATACACCGGCGATGTGGAATACATGAGAGATAAGTTATATCCGATGCTGAAAGAAGAAGCAAAGCTCTATGATCAGATTTTAACGGACAGTGGTGTTGAGATTACAAAACCAAATGGTGAGAAATCTACAAGACTGGTATCTGTTCCTACATATTCTCCGGAGCATGGACCAAGGACATTGGGAAATGCATACGAGCAGGAACTGATCTGGCAGTTATATGAAGATGCAATTATCGGCGGTAAGATTTTAGGTGAAGATGAGGCTCTGATTCAGAAATGGCAGGATACTCAGGACAGATTAGCACCAATCGAAATCGGTGAAAGCGGACAGATCAAAGAATGGTACAACGAAACAACCCTGGGTAGTATTGGTGAAAGAGGACATCGTCATATGTCACACCTTCTTGGACTGTTCCCGGGAGATTTGATTTCCGTAGACAATGATCAGTATATGGATGCAGCAATCGTATCCTTAAAAGACCGTGGTATGAAGAGTACCGGATGGGGAATGGGTCAGCGTATTAATTCCTGGGCAAGAACAGGACAGGGAAACAGTGCTTATGATTTAGTGAAGACACTGTTCAACGATGGTATCAATCCAAACCTTTTTGATTCCCATGCTCCGTTCCAGATCGATGGTAACTTTGGTTATACCTCCGGCGTTAATGAAATGTTAATGCAGAGTAATATGGGTTACATCAATGTGCTTCCGGCACTTCCGGAT
Source organism: Robinsoniella sp. (assembly GCF_034124845.1). Taxonomy (NCBI): domain Bacteria; kingdom Bacillati; phylum Bacillota; class Clostridia; order Lachnospirales; family Lachnospiraceae; genus Robinsoniella; species Robinsoniella sp. The sequence continues at coordinate 27,205 of NZ_JAWYAJ010000293.1, read as the reverse complement.
GCATGGTCCAGCGGATCCGTAAAAGGAATTGTAGCAAGAGGAAATTTTGAAACAGATATTAACTGGACAAACGGTAAAGCAACCAGTGTGAAGATCCTGTCTAAGAATGGTGGAGATTGTGCGGTACAGTATACCGGAATCAGCCAGGCAAAAGTAGTGGATTCCAAGGGAGAAGAGGTAGACGTTGAAAACTTGTCCAGAGACAGAATCCAGTTTGTATCAACAAAAGGTGAAACCTATACCATTACGGAGTTCCCGGAACTTGCAAATGGACCGGAAAATGTGGAAGCAGTTTATACCGGAGCAGCAGGTGTGGAATTAACCTGGGATAAGGCAGCATCTGAAACTGCAACTTACAATGTATATCGTAAAGAAGAAGGTTCTTATGAAAAAGTTGCGACAGGACTGACAACAGCAAGCTACACAGATAAAACTCCAGTAAAAGATATTACGAAGGTTCGATATAAAATAACCTCTGTAGAAAATGGTGTGGAAAGTCTGTACTCGGAAACCGTCAGTGCACTGGATATTACGGTAAGAGGAATGGTAGATGATACGGATTCCAGGATTACTTATAGTTCCAGATGGCAAACTTGGAAAGATGCAGCGCATTACGGTGGTGGAATTCATTTTGTAGAAACCAGCAGTGCAGAAGATACAATTTCATTTGTATTCTCTGGTAAAGGCATCCGTGTGTATGCAACGAAAAACGCAACCTGGGGAATCATGGACGTTTACATTGACGGAGAAAAAGTTGATTCTATTGACTTCTATGATCCGACACCACAAGGTTTGAAGCAACAGATGGTTTATGAAAAAGCAGGTCTTGAGGATACCAAACATACCATTAAATTAGTCGGAACAGGTACGAAAAATCCTGCCAGTACAGGGACAAAACTGGAATTTGATGCATTCCAGGTATTAGGCGACCAGCACACGATAACTTTTGAAAGTAATAAAGAAGGTGTTGGAGATCTTCCACAGCCGATTACAGAGTATGAAGGCAGCGCGATTACATTGCCGGAATGCGGCATTACAATTGACGGTATGACCTTTGCAGGATGGAGTGACGGAGAAAATACTTATGCTGCAGGTACAAAGTATCGTATTGAGAAGAGTGATGTAACATTAACTGCTTTGTGGGAAGAAACATCCAACAAGATAGCATCCAATAAAATGACGGCAGTAGCTGACAGCCAGCAAAGTGATACACCTGGAGCTACTGATGGTCCGGCTTCTAATGCGGTTGATGGAAATGAAAGTACTATATGGCATAGTGCTTATACACATGAACCAAAGCCAGATATTGAAAATGGTGTTAATAACAGTTTTACAATAACACTCGACAAATTATATCAAATCAATAAATTAGAATATGTAACTCGCCAACAAGATAATGGCAGAATATTAGGTTACGATTTGTATTATAGCACTACAGAAGATGGAAGTGATTTTCAGCCAATACAAGGCGGCAGTGGCGAATGGGCGAATAATGCAAACAAAAAAACAGCTAAGTTTACTCCGGTAAGTGCAAAAAGAATTCAGATTAGGGCAACAAAGACAGCAGGTACACCGGCAAATAGCTTTATTTGTGCAGCAGAATTCTATCTCTACGAAACCGGACAGACAGTCACAGACCCAACAGCAGTAACCGGAGTCAGACTGACACCGGATGAAGTTACATTAGTAGAAAGAACGTCAGCAACATTAACAGCAGCGGTAATCCCGTCTAATGCAACAAATAAAAATGTTACCTGGTCTTCCAGTGATGAAGAAGTGGCAACCGTAGTAAACGGTGTAGTGAATGCGCTGAAGCCTGGTAATGCAACCATTACCGTAACCACAGCAGATGGAAACAAAACGGCACAATGTGCAGTAACCGTTACGGAAGAAGTAGTGGTTCCGGTTAGCGCTGTTACAGTATCTCCAAAAGAGGCTACTGTTAAAGCAGGAGCAAGTGTAACCTTAAATGGAGAAATACAGCCGGAAAATGCATCTAACCAGAATATCATCTGGACTTCTGATAATGAAAGCGTAGCAACGGTAGCAGGTGGTGTTGTGACAGGTGTGGCAGTAGGAACTGCTGCAATTACAGCTACATCAGCAGAAAATGGTACCATCAGTGATTTTGCTACGATTACAGTGGAATCCGGTGAACCTGAAATTGTGGAAGTAGAAAGTGTCAGCGTTGCGCCGGCAGAATTATCGTTAACAGAAGATACAACAAAAAAATTGAATCATAGCATTACACCATCAAATGCAACAAACCAGAATGTAAGCTGGAGTTCTGATAATGAAGCAGTGGCAACCGTTTCCCAGGAAGGTGTTGTAACTGCATTAAAAGAAGGAAAAGCAAATATCACAGTTACGACAGAAAGTAACAACAAAACAGCAGTTTGTAAAGTTAGCGTATCAAGAAAAGATATAGCAGTTACAGGCGTAACATTATCACCAGCAGCACTGGAAATGAAGCCAAACGATTCAGAGACACTGACAGCAGCTGTTCAACCGACAAATGCGACCAACCAGAACATTTCCTGGTCCTCAAGCAATGAAGCTGTTGCTACCGTAGATGGTGGTACAGTTACAGCAGTTGCAGCCGGAACAGCAACCATTACAGTAACAACAGAAGATGGCGGTTTCAAAGCAACATGTGAAGTAACCGTTAAGAGTGAAATCGTAAAAGTAACCGGCGTAACGCTGGATCCAACTGCAGTTAATTTAGAAGTAGGTGAATCAACTGAAGTGAAAGAAAGTGTTCAGCCAGAAAACGCAACCAATAAAACGGTTACCTGGGAATCAAAGAACGAAACAGTTGCAAGCGTTGAAAATGGTAAGATTACAGCCTTAAAAGAAGGTATTGCAGAAATCATTGTTACCACAGCGGATGGAAATAAGACAGCTGCCTGTACGGTAAATGTAATTCCGAAGCAGATACCGGTTGTATCTATTAAGATTAACCCATCCAGTGCAGCAATGCAGACCGGAACAAAGGCTACTTTAAGAGTAGTATATACACCGGAAAATGCAACAAATAAAGCAGTAGTGTGGGCTACGGACAATGAAGCAGTGGCAAGTGTGAGTAATGAAGGTGTTGTAACAGCGAAAGCAGCAGGAACAGCCAATATTACAGCAACAACTGTAGATGGGCAGAAGTCCTCATCCTGCACTGTAATAGTTACAGAAGCACCGAAACCAACACCAGATCCGGAAGTGAAAGAGTACACAGTTATCTTTGATACAGATGGCGGTTATGTAATACCGGCTGAAATCAAAGTACAGGAAGGCAAACCTTATGGAAACCTTCCTACACCGAAAAAAGGAAGCTACAAGTTCCTTGGCTGGTATCTTGGAAATACACAGGTAAAATCAACGGATATCTGTAAGGGTGATGTGACCCTGAAAGCAAAATGGAAGCTGATGGAGCCTGGAAAAGTAACTGGTGTAAAAGCATCGAAACAGACAACAAACAGCATTAAATTATCATGGAAAAAAGTAACAGGAGCGAAATCATATATTGTCAGCCGCTATAACTATTCGAAGCTAAAGTGGGAGAAAATCACAACCACTAAGAAAACTTCTTACGTAGACAAAAAGAAAAAGGCTGCGACAAAATATAAATACCGCGTAACTGCAGTCAATAGTGCTGGCAGCGGATCTGCGTCCAACTCTATGATTACAGCAACACAGCCTGTGAAACCCACAATTTCCCTGAAACAGTCAGGAAAGAAAGTGAAATTATCCTGGAATAAGTTTAAGGCAGATAAGATTGAAATCTTCATGAAGACAGGAAATGGAAAATATAAAAAGATCTCCACAAAACCTGGTAAAAATACAGCTTACACGAAGACTAAACTGAAAAAGGGAACCTCATACAGATTCCGTATCCGCGGATACATGGAAAGAGGCGAGAAGGTTTATGGTGCATACTCTGCATCCAGACAAATTAAAATAAAGTAAGCAGAATAAGCACAAACAGATCATAAGAAAGCCGCACAGCAAAGGGAACGGCACCCGTTAGTCAGACCAGAGAGTTTCACTAATGGGTGCAGCCCCAAATTGCTGTGCGGCTTTTTCTTCCTATATTAATGTAGTTTCAGACATGGATCATTATACTGATACAATCGCCAGGCTCTAAGAATCCAAACAGATCTGTGTGCTGCAGAACCTTATATAGATGCTGTTTGTGCTTATTTTTGATGGCGCAAAGCAGCCTCAACCAATCCGCGAAAGAGCGGATGCGGTCTGTTTGGACGGGACTTCAACTCCGGATGTGCCTGGGTGGCAATAAAGTACGGATGATCTTTGAGTTCAACCATTTCCACAATGCGGCCATCGGGTGAAATGCCGGAAAGGGTCACTCCATTGTCCGTCAATGCCTTACGGTAGTCATTATTTACCTCGTAACGGTGTCTGTGGCGTTCCTGTATAGTTTCTTCCCCATATAGCTCAAATGCCTTGGAAGACTTGTCCAGGATGCAGGGATAAGAACCCAGCCTTAATGTGCCGCCGATATCTTCGACACCATCCTGGTCCGGCATCAGGGAAATGACGGGATGGGTAGTGGAAGAATCCAGTTCAATACTATGTGCATCATGAAAACCAACCACATTTCTGGCAAATTCCACAATAGCAAGCTGCATGCCAAGGCAGAGTCCAAGGAAAGGAACCTTATGGGTTCTGGCATATTCAATTGCCATAATTTTTCCTTCAATTCCCCGGTTGCCAAAACCTCCGGGAACCAAAATAGCATCCACATCTCCAAGGAGATCTGCAATATTGTTTTCATTCAATAATTCTGAATCAATCCAGCGAATGTTAACTGTGGCGCGGCTGGCGATCCCACCATGTTTGAGGGCTTCTACAACACTGATATAGGCGTCATGTAGTTGGATATATTTACCGACAAGAGCAATTTCTACTTCTTTGGTTGGATGTCGCAGAGCATTTACCATGTCTTCCCAGTCTTCCAGATCGGGGGTTGGGCATTCCAGATTCAGACATT
>NZ_JAWYAJ010000293.1:0-22190 GCF_034124845.1 Robinsoniella sp. | reverse complement strand
ATGCTCCTGCTCCATTGCAAGAGGTGCTTCATAGAGATATTCCACATCCAGATTTTGAAGGACGTGATGATTAGGGACGTTACAGAATAGTGCTATTTTATCTTTGATTCCTTGTTCCAAGGGCAATTCGGAACGGCAGACGATGATATCCGGGCGAATCCCCATACCCTGTAATTCTTTTACACTTGCCTGGGTGGGTTTGGTTTTCATTTCTCCCGAAGCTTTCAGGTAAGGGATTAAGGTTACGTGAATCAGAATTGCGTTTTCCCGTCCTACGTCGTGCTGGAACTGTCTTATGGATTCCAGGAAAGGCTGGCTTTCAATGTCTCCTACCGTACCGCCGACTTCTATAATGGCAATTCTGGTTTCATCGGAAGTGAAATTCCGGTAAAAACGGTTCTTAATCTCATTTGTGATGTGGGGGATCACCTGTACAGTACCTCCGCCGAAATCACCGCGTCGTTCTTTCTGCAATACGGACCAGTAAATCTTACCGGTGGTCACATTAGAGTTTTTGTCAAGACTTTCATCAATGAAACGCTCATAGTGTCCCAGGTCTAAATCTGTTTCGGCACCGTCATCGGTAACAAATACTTCGCCGTGCTGGATCGGATTCATGGTTCCGGGATCAATGTTGATGTAGGGGTCGAACTTCTGCATGGTTACCTTGTATCCCCGGGCTTTCAGTAAGCGGCCCAGTGAAGCGGCAGTGATGCCTTTACCCAAGCCGGATACTACTCCGCCTGTTACAAATACATACTTTACTGGCATAATTTTCCTCCTGTTTTCTTGCCTGTGCCTGAAAATGGTGTGCGTAAATTTTCAAACCGGCTCTCGTGCTCTTCAAAAAATAACGAAAGAATTATACACCTTTGAAGTTCATAAATACAGTGATTTTTACAAAAAAATAAAATTTGCGCCAAATAAACAAAGATTCATTTATTTGGCGCAAATATTTGTTTAATATCATAAAGGTAAATTCTGGGTTTATACAGAACGGTTTTGATTTCCTGGTGTGGATAGACGCAGTATATGAATATTTACTAATCGCTGCGTGATTGCCTCCAGGCGTATTTGCTAAGGGAGGCAATAGATTCGTGCAGCATGGTATAATTTAGTGGTAAATACGCTTGTCCTCATATACGGGTTCTGAAGTCAGCTGAACGGAAAGCCGTTTAAACTGCTTGATATCTACCATGGACAGCATAACAGACGTATGCGCCTGGCATCCGGAAAGCTTGGGGAGCTGCGAAAGTGCCAGCTTTGCTTTCGCACTGGTTGCGGCAGAGATAGAAAGGGCGATCAGTATTTCATCCGTATGGAGCCTTGGATTTTTACTGCCCAAATACGCAGTCTTCAACGTCTGGATGGGTTCAATGGCTTCCGGTGAAATTACATGAGCCTTGTGATCTATTCCGGCAAGTTCCTTCAGGGCATTCAGAAGCAGGGCAGCAGACGCTCCTAAAAGGTCCGAAGTTTTTCCGGTTACCATTCTGCCGTCAGCCAGTTCCAGGGCAGCAGCAGGGGCACCGGTAGCTTCCGCGCGGTCCAGGGCAACCTGTACTACCTTGCGGTCTGTAACGGTCAAATGAGCCTGTTTCATAATCAGCTCAATTTTAAATACTTCTTCTTCCTGCTTGGTACCTTCTGCTAGTCCGTTCAGTGCGTAATAATAGCGGCGCAGAATCTCCTGGTTGGAAGCATCTTTGCAGGCGTCGTCATCAAAGATACAATTACCCGCCATATTTACACCCATGTCAGTAGGGGATTTATAAGGGCATTCTCCAAAAATACGCTCAAAAATTGCGCCCAGAACAGGAAAGATTTCTACATCCCGGTTATAATTTACGGCTTTTTCATCATAAGCTTCCAGATGGAAGGGGTCAATCATATTCACATCGTTTAAATCTGCTGTGGCTGCTTCATAAGCCAGATTTACCGGATGTTTCAGGGGGATATTCCAGATGGGGAAGGTCTCAAATTTGGCATAACCGGCGCGGATGCCATGCTTTTGTTCGTGATAGAGCTGAGAGAGGCAGGTTGCCATTTTTCCGCTTCCAGGGCCCGGTGCCGTGATTACGACCAGAGGTCTTGTGGTTTCAATATATTCGTTTTTGCCATAGCCGTTATCGCTTACGATTAACGGAATATTGCTTGGATAACCCTCGATTGCATAGTGTACATACACTTTGCGTCCTAATTTTTCCAGCCTGGTTTTAAAAAGTTCAGCACTGTTCTGACCGGAGTACTGGGTAATGACAACACTTCCCACATAGAGTCCTTTTTCTTCGAATGCGTCGATCAGTCGGAGAACGTCAGTATCATAAGTGATACCCAGATCACCACGGACCTTATTCTTTTCAATGTCACCGGCGCTGATGACGATTACAATTTCTGCCTGGTCGGAGAGCTGCATCAGCATGCGCAGTTTGCTGTCCGGTGCAAATCCTGGAAGAACTCTGGCTGCGTGAAAATCATCAAAGAGTTTTCCACCGAACTCCAGATAGAGTTTGTTGCCAAACTGGCTGATTCTTTTTCTGATATGCTCAGATTGCATCTGTAAGTATTTCTCGTTATCAAATCCTATTTTCATTGGTTCACCGATCCTAAATTTTATGGTATGATTCTTTACTGAATTAGTATACTACAAAGTATCAGAGTTATGCCAGTCATTTTTTGAGGATTTTTATAAAAGTTTAAGAATTATGAGGGCTTTTTCACAAACTCGATATTGATTTCTGTGTGAAGTATCTTTATAATAGAGAGGACGTATCACGAGGAGGAAGATGATGGATAATAATCAACAGCCAGGAAATGGACCGAATAACGGATCCAATAATAATAATGGCAAGCCGTCTAAAAATGGGCAGACGATCATGATATTTTTAGTAGTAACACTGATAGCCCTGGTCGGTATGAGTATTTTCAATAATATGCTGAAGAATTCTACCGAAAAAGAAATCACATATAACAAATTTATGGAAATGGTAGAGAAGAAAGAAGTCAAAAGGGTTGACATACAGTCCAGTAAGATTGTAATAACTCCTAAGGAACAGCCATTCCCAGGGGTGACGATGACGTATTATACCGGCGTTGTACCTGACCCGAACCTGACAGAAAAATTAATTGCAGCAGGTGTGGATTTTAATGGAGCGATTCCGGACATGACATCTGCAATTCTCTATAATATTTTAAGCATTGCGATTCCGCTGATTCTAATCTGGGTTGTACTTGGATTTTTCTTAAGAAAAATGTCCAAGGGCGGCGGCATGATGGGAGGCGTTGGCAAGAGCAAGGCAAAAGTATATGTACAGAAGGAAACAGGAGTTACGTTCCGTGATGTTGCAGGACAGGATGAAGCCAAGGAATCCTTACAGGAAGTAGTGGATTTTCTGGAAAATCCCGGGAAATATACAAAAATTGGTGCCAAGCTACCAAAGGGCGCTCTTTTAGTAGGACCTCCCGGAACAGGTAAAACCCTTCTTGCAAAGGCAGTTGCCGGAGAAGCCCATGCACCGTTCTTTTCCTTATCCGGTTCCGACTTTGTGGAAATGTTTGTGGGTGTGGGTGCATCCCGTGTCCGTGATTTATTCGAAGAAGCAAAAAAGAATGCACCCTGTATTATATTTATCGATGAAATTGATGCAATCGGTAAGAGCCGTGACAGCCGCTACGGCGGTGGAAACGATGAACGTGAGCAGACCTTAAACCAGCTGCTTGCGGAAATGGATGGTTTTGACACTTCCAAGGGCTTGCTGATTCTGGCAGCTACCAACCGTCCGGAAGTTCTGGATCAGGCGCTTCTGCGTCCGGGCCGTTTTGACAGACGTGTCGTAGTAGATAAGCCGGATCTGAAAGGCCGTGTGGATATTCTGAAAGTACATTCCAAGAATGTTCTTCTGGATGATACCGTTGATCTGGAAGCCATTGCACTTGCTACTTCAGGAGCAGTTGGTTCCGATCTTGCCAATATGATTAATGAGGCTGCAATTCTGGCAGTTAAGAAGGGCAGAAATGTAGTTTCCCAGACTGATTTATTTGAGTCTGTAGAAGTAGTATTAGTCGGTAAGGAAAAGAAGAATAAGATTCTCAGCAAAGAAGAGCGCAGAATTGTATCCTATCATGAAGTAGGCCATGCATTAGTGAGTGCTCTGCAGAAGGATTCCGAGCCGGTGCAGAAGATCACCATTGTTCCAAGGACAATGGGAGCTCTTGGCTATGTAATGAATGTTCCGGAAGAAGAAAAATTCCTGAATTCAGAAGGCGAGATTCGTGCTAAGATTATTGAATTTGTAGCAGGGCGTGCAGCCGAAGAACTGGTATTCAACAGTGTTACAACCGGTGCGGCTAATGATATTGAACAGGCGACCAAGCTTACCAGAGCCATGATTACCCAGTATGGTATGTCAGAAACCTTTGGAATGATGGGAATTGAAAGTCCTGAGAATCAGTATCTGGAAGGCAGAACCATGCTGAACTGCAGCGACAGAACAGCAGCCGAGGTTGACCGTGAAGTAATGAAAGTGATCAAGGATTCCTATGTAGAGGCGAAGCGTCTGCTCAGCGAACATCGAATAGCACTGGATAAGATTGCGGCATTCCTGATAGAAAAGGAAACAATTACCGGTAAAGAGTTTATGAAGATCTTCCATGAAGTGGAAGCAGAGGAAAAGGCAGCCCTGGAAGGTGCTTCTGCAGAAGCAATCGAAGGAAGCAGCCAGCCCCAGCTGGAAGCAGGTGACGACAATGCTGTTCAGGCAGCAGAAGCTGGTGCAGTAGCCTCTGAAATCGTCTCTGAAAAATCTAATACAATTACCGATGCAGTTTCCGAAACCGCTTCCCAGGCAGTTGCCAAGGAAAATGGAAGACCGGAATAAAACAGTCCGGCATGTGGATAATGTGGACAGTAATACGAAAAACAGCACGGAATGTGAATAATGTGGACAGTAATACGAAAAACAGTCCGGTATGTGAATAAGTGTTTTGAATTATGTTATTGAGTGTGTTTGAAAATACAGTAAATTTGTGAATAACAGATTTGCTGTATTTTTTTAGAAAAGGAGGTGGTATCGTTGTTCGATATCCAGGAGGAACTTAAGAAATTACCGGCTAAGCCGGGTGTATATATTATGCATGATGCAAAGGATGCCATTATTTATGTAGGAAAGGCGATCAGCCTTAAGAACCGGGTTCGGCAGTATTTTCAAAGCAGCAGAAATAAAGGGGCTAAAATCGAGCAGATGGTAACGAAAATCCGCCGTTTTGAATATATTATTACGGATTCTGAGCTGGAAGCACTGGTTTTGGAGTGTAATCTCATCAAGGAACACAGACCAAAGTACAATACCATGCTAAAAGACGATAAGTCCTATCCTTTTATCAAGGTAACGGTCCAGGAGGAATATCCAAGGGTATTATTTGCCCGGCTTATGAAGAAGGACAAGTGTAAGTATTTTGGTCCTTATACCAGTGCGGGAGCGATTAAGGATACCATTGAGCTGATTAATAAACTGTACAAGCTGCGTACCTGCAACAGAAATCTGCCAAGGGATATTGGAAATGAGAGGCCCTGCCTGAATTACCATATCAAACAGTGCAACGGTCCCTGCCAGGGATATGTATCAAAGGAAGAATACCGCAGCCAGGTGCACGAAGCCATTGCCTTTCTGGATGGAAATTATGATCCGGTGATTAAAATGCTGGAGCAGAGAATGCAGGATGCTTCTGAAAAAATGGATTTTGAAGCGGCAATTGAGCAGAGGGAACTGCTGAACAGTGTGAAGCAGATCGCCCAGAAGCAGAAGATCACCATGAGCGATGGGGAAGATAAGGATATTATTGCCATGGCTTCCGATGATACGGACGCCGTTGTGCAGGTGTTCTTTGTGCGGTCTGGCCGTTTGATTGGCAGAGACCATTTCTATCTGAGAGTTGCGCCCCACGATACTAAGGGCATGGTTTTGGACAGTTTTATCAAACAGTTTTATGCAGGGACGCCTTTTATACCCAAGGAGCTGATGATCCAGGAAGAAGTGGAAGACTGCGAAGTAATCGAACAGTGGCTTTCCAAGAAAAGGGGACAGCGGGTACATATCAGAGTTCCCAAGAAAGGCACGAAGGAAAAACTGGTAGAATTGGCGGCAAGAAATGCAGAGCTGGTTTTAAGCCAGGATAAAGAAAAGATCAAGCGGGAAGAGGGACGTACCATTGGCGCGATGAAAGAGATTGCCGGATTGCTGAATCTGGAAAATGTAGTTCGCGTGGAGGCTTTTGATATTTCCAATATCAGTGGTTTTGAGTCCGTAGGATCTATGATCGTATATGAAAAGGGGAAACCAAAGCGAAGCGATTACCGTAAGTTCAAAATCCAGTCGGTAAAGGGACCGGATGATTATGCCAGCATGGAAGAGGTACTTACCAGAAGATACAGCCACGGTCTTGCGGAGCTGGAAGAAGCGAAGCAGGAGAAAGAATTCAGCAGTTTCAGCAGATTTCCCGATCTCATCATGATGGATGGTGGTAAGGGACAGGTGAATGTGGCACTGCGTGTGATGGATCATCTGAAGCTGAATATTCCGGTCTGCGGCATGGTCAAAGATGATAACCACAGAACCAGGGGCTTGTTTTTTAACAATGAAGAAATTCCCATCGAAAAATCCTCAGAAGGTTTTCGGCTGATTACCAGAATCCAGGATGAAGCCCACCGATTTGCAATCGAATATCACCGGTCTCTCAGAAGCAAACAGCAGGTGCATTCCATTTTGGATGACATTGACGGAATTGGACCAGCCAGAAGAAAAGCGCTGATGCGGACATTTAAGTCACTGGAAGCCATTAGGGATGCATCTCAGGAAGAACTTGCCAAGGCACCATCCATGAATGCAAATAGTGCAAAAAAAGTGTATGATTTCTTTCATTGATGTTCCGGCATAATTATGATAATATTAACATATTAATTAAATTTTGAAGGAGAAGAGATATGGCAAGTGTAGCTTTAAGCAAGTTGGTTGAGAAACTGGATTTAAAGAATATGACTCCGGATGTAGATATGTCTGCTATTAAAATTACCCTCCCGGATATTAACCGTCCTGCGTTACAGCTGACGGGATATTTTGATCATTTTGATTCTGATCGCGTACAGATTATCGGATATGTGGAATATACCTATCTGGAGCATTTAGACAGAGAAAAGAAGCTTCCTATATATGAGCAGTTTATTTCCAGCAAGATCCCATGTATCGTATACACAACAAGGACAGAGCCGGATGCAGATATGATGGAACTGGCGAATAAATACAATGTTCCTATTTTTACTACCAGGAAGACCACATCGTCCTTTATGGCGGAAATTATCCGCTGGCTGAATGTAGAACTGGCTCCCTGTATTTCCATACACGGCGTTCTGGTGGACGTTTATGGCGAAGGTGTCCTGATTATGGGCGAGAGCGGTATCGGTAAGAGCGAGGCTGCATTAGAGCTGATTAAAAGAGGTCACCGTCTTGTATCGGATGACGTTGTTGAGATCCGTAAGGTGAGTGATGAGACAATCATTGGTTCGGCGCCGGATATTACCAGGCATTTTATCGAACTTCGCGGTATTGGCATCATCGATGTAAAAACATTGTTTGGTGTGGAAAGTGTTAAAAATACACAGTCCATTGATCTGGTAATTAAACTGGAGGAATGGGACAGAGAAAAAGAATACGACAGGCTCGGATTAGAAGAGGAGTATACAGAATTCCTTGGTAATCAGGTGGTTTGTCATTCATTGCCGATTCGTCCGGGCAGAAACCTGGCGGTAATCGTAGAATCAGCGGCAGTTAACCACAGACAGAAAAAGATGGGTTATAATGCTGCGCAGGAATTATATAACCGCGTGCAGAACAGCCTGGCAAAAAGACGCGGACCAGAAGGAGAATAAAGGATTATGAAGAAATATTGTTTTGGAATTGATATTGGCGGTACATCTGTAAAATGCGGTCTCTTTGATGTAAAAGGGGAAGTCCTGGACAAATGGGAGATTAAAACAAGAACTGAAGAGAACGGCAAGAACATTATTCCGGATGTAGCAGAGGCTATTAATCTTAAAATATCAGAAAAACAGCTGAAAAAAGAAGAGATTGCCGGCGTTGGAATCGGCGTACCGGGACCGGTTAACGAAGAAGGGGACATCCTGTGTGCGGTAAATCTTCACTGGGGATATGTAAAGCTGGTTGAAGAGATGGAAAAACTGATTGGTCTTCCCGTAAAAGCCGGAAACGATGCCAATGTTGCAGCACTTGGTGAGATGTGGAAAGGCGGCGGTGCAGGCTACCACAACGTAGTCATGGTTACCCTTGGCACAGGTGTAGGCGGCGGAATCATCATTAACGGACAGATTGTTACCGGTTCACACGGAGCAGGCGGAGAAATCGGTCATGTTCATGTAGAGGACAGTATGGAAGAAGCCTGTAACTGCGGCAATAAGGGCTGTCTGGAGCAGGTAGCGTCCGCAACCGGTATCGTGAGACTGGCAAATGCACGTCTGGCTGCTGATGCAGAACCATCTGTACTGCGTGAAGGGGAAGTATCCGCAAAATCCGTTTTTGATGCCGTAAAAGCCGGCGATAAAGTAGCAATGGAAATCGCAGAAAGCTTTGGTAAATACCTGGGCAGTGCCCTGTCTGTAATCGCAGGTGTAGTTGATCCGGAAGTCTTCGTTATTGGCGGCGGCGTATCAAAAGCCGGAGATATTTTACTGGAGTATATCCGTAAAAACTATAGGACATATGCATTCAGTGCCTGCAAAGAAGCGGTATTTGCACTTGCTGAACTTGGAAACGATGCAGGAATCTTTGGCGCAGCTAAGATGATCCTGTAATACGGATTCCACTAATTAATATATAAATAAAATAGACCACAGAACCTCTGATAGAATAGCACTTCCTGTTTACAGACAGGGTACATATTCAGAGGAGATGTGGTCTTTTTGCGGTGATATTTATTGGAAAATGCAGCCATCCAGATGGATTGAATCTACAGTTCAAGCTTTCATATTAATATGTTTATTTCCTCAAATATTAGATGTCTTATTTAAAAGCTCCTGAAAAAGCGCTGTTTCCAGAGTGTGGATGGTTCGTGCGGTATCGGATATGACAGGCAGTAATTCAATATCGCCCGTTTCAGACAATCTCCACAAACGATCAGCAATACTATCCCATAAATCCCCAACAGATAAAAATCGTTCCCCTATTTCAGCAAAACGTTGCAATCCGGTCTGCTCCGAAGCTTCAATTAAAAAGCAGCCATACATGTTCCGGAAAAGACCGCCCCCGGTACCGCCATCTTCGTTGATCATAAAATAATTGGTAGTACCCGCTCTTTTTCTTTTCCCGGGGTCAAAATTTTTCCATTTCAAAACTTCTTTTGCAAACTTTTCTATTCCGTTTAATCCTAGTAAATGCGCGGGGGCATTTAACATGCTAATGCTATTCTCACGAACTGCATCCAGTATCATTTCCTGTGAAACAACTTGGATATTTGCAAAATCAAAGTCCAGATATTTATTGTGTGCAGGAAAGGGACGGTGACAGCTGGAACGGGCATTTGCCACCTCTTCATAGGAAACCAGGTGATAATCCCGGCCTATTGTGCCTTTGGGGGTACGGATCGGATGATCACAGCTGTCACGGTCACTGATATAGAAATTATTCTGATCGTCGTCATATCCAAATAGTACGACAGCATGTCCGCCAAAATGATAGTCTTCTTCCAGATTTAAATATTTTAAATAGGGCATATCTGCATAAATGAAAACGGGGTGGTTCCGGTCAATGGATTGTCTGGCAGCCGCAAACGCTGTGACACTGTCCTTTGACTTGCGGCAGCGGATTGTGATATTCATACGGTTTGCCAGAATTTCTTCAAAGATAAAGGGTTTGGAACGCCCGTTCACCATAGGGGAAGAGGACTGATTGAGATAACAAAATGAAATGCCGCAGCCCAGTCCAAAGAGCATTTCTTCAGACAGGGGATATCCATAATAGTGAAAGATCTGTTTCAGGGCATTAGTGATGCAGTGCTTCCCGCCGTTCGGGGTAAAATTGGAGATTATTTTTTTCATAAAAGTATCCTTTCCTGGTATTTGATTTGTTCGGTAGAGATAGTATAAAGGATACCCTGTGGGGGAAGGTCAAGATAATAATGCTGTATAAAACCGGAGAAGAAATCAGTTTGTTATGATTTCTTCTCCGGTTATTTAGCAGCTATAATGAATTGTTTTAGCATGTTTAGTTTTTACATTGCAATAACGGTGACTGTCATTTTACTGCGGCGGAGCATCTATTACCCCGTCCCCATTGTTATTCCCTCCCGGATAGGATGGAGTGGTCTGGCCGCCATTTCCGTTATTCTGATCTCCGGGAGTTGTGGTTCCGTTGCCAGTTCCGTTTCCTTCGCCGGTTCCTTCACCGTTACCCTCACCTGTGGTATCGCCAGGATTGGTTCCGGGATATGACGGCTTGTTGGCATCTTCCGGATTCTGCGGTTTATTTTCTTCTGCGTCCGGTGAAGTCTCGGATTCTTTTTTATTTTTATCTTTGTCACCTTTTAGCAAGTCAGATAATTTATCCAATATAGTATGTCCGCTGCAGGTGCCGCTTGGCGGTGCATATGCGGAGTCATCGGTTGTTCCTTCACTGCCGGTGGGCCTTTGAACAAAGACCTTAGTTACTGCCTCACAGGTGTTGGTAGCTTTTAAGCCTGTCTTGGAACAGATCTTGACTGCTACGTGTACATCACAGTCAGCAACCGGCTGTGTACCTCTTACAAAATATTCGGTGTATACCTGGGAGCCTCTTGGATCTGCGCTGCAGACACCAGGTATTGCCAGTTTTCCGGATTTCTTACAAACAGATGCCGATACAATATCCTCAGGCTGTTCAAATTCTTTCACCGGAAGATCCTGATGGATTCTCTGCATAATGGCATTCCAGAGTACCTTACTGTAGGAGTGGTAGATATCTCCGTCCGGCAGGGCTTCATTATTGTCATATCCGCCCCAGATACCGCAGGTATAATATGGTGTATATCCTTCAAACCAGATATCCTTGGTATCATCTGTGGTACCTGATTTGCCGGCTACCGGCATATCGCCAAGGTTAATGGTTCCATAAGCGGTACCCTCCGGTTTTTTAATAACGTCTTCCATGGCACTTGTCAGCAGGAATGCGGTGGATTCTTTAACGGCACTGGAACTGACAGGTGTGGTGTTATCTATGACGATATTACCCTCCAGATCCACAATTTTTGAATAAAATTTAGGTTCTATATACTGTCCTTTATTAGCGATTGCGGCATAAGCACCTGTTAATTCCAGGTTTACCACGCCGTCACGGACACCGCCCAATGCCAGAGGCTGGTTGGCATCTGTCAATACATCGCCGTTGGAATTTACATCGTGGTTGTAAAGTGTGGTAATGCCAAATTTTTCGGCATAGTCCAAACCGGTCTGAGGAGATATCTCCGTCAGGCATTTCACGGCTACGACATTGACGGATTTGGTAATGGCAGAGCGAATGGTTTCCAGTCCGCTGTATCCATAATCACTGTCCCAATTTCGAACTTCCGGTCCGTTGGTATAGTTATAAGGTGCATTGTCAAATACAGTGGCAAGCGTCATACCTCCCCGGTCAATTGCCGGACCATAAGCGGTAATGGGCTTAAAGGTGGAACCTGGCTGTCTTCGGGTGGAAGTAGCGCGGTTTAATGTCAGGCTGGCTTCCTTCGTTCCGCGTCCGCCCACAATGGCCTTCACAAAACCGGTGCTCTGGTCAATGATTACCACGGATGCCTGAGGCTGTGGAATCAGGGAGATCCGTTCCGAAAGCACGGTATCGCCGGACTTCATCACTGCCTGCTTATACTGTGCAGCATAGGAATTCGCCGTATCGGAATCAGGGAACATCATATTAAAGGATGCATCCTGTGCTTCAAAATATTCTCTCATCGTGTCGCTGCTATAGAAAGAAGCCTCCCCGTCAGCGGATTCCAGAGTCAATGCGTAATCAAGACCAATTAATGTTCCGGATGGAAAATTGGCGGGATTCGCAAATTCTTCATCACAGATCTGCTGTATATTTTTGTCCTGATTGGAGAAGACTTTTAAGCCTCCTGAATACAGCGCTTTATAAGCCTGGTTCTGTGTATAGCCCTTAATTTCCATCAGGTCATCCATAGCCTGTTCAATCAGGGCGTCTTCATAATAGCTGTAGATAGATGTTTCGCCAGTTTCCACATCCGTTTCCTGGATTCTGGAATAGACGTCATCGTTCAGTGCTTCATCATACTGCGTCTGGTCAATGTATCCCTGTTCCAGCATGTGATTTAGCACTTTGACACGTCTCTTTGCATTTTCTTCCGGATACAGAATGGGATTATAACCGGTGGGGTTCTGGGTAATTCCGGCGATAACAGTACTTTCAGACAGTGTCAGCTCCGACACATCTTTGTTAAAGTACCGGTGTGCTGCAGCCTGAACGCCATAAGCACCGGCTCCCAGGTTAATGGTATTTAAATAATCCTCCAGTATTTGATCCTTTGTAAGGCTTTTCTCCAGCTGCAGTGCCAGGTACTGTTCCTGGAACTTACGCTTAAACCGTTCCGCAAGGGAAGATTCATTGACCCAGTCCGGAAATACATTGTTCTTTAACAACTGCTGGGTAATGGTACTGGCTCCTTCGGAAAAGTTTCCGCTGCTGACTCCTACAACAAATGCACGGATAATACCGCGGACATCAATTCCGTTATGTTCATAGAAACGTTCATCTTCTACAGCAACCACGGCGTGCTGCAGGTCGATGGGGATTTTATCAATGGTAACCGGAGTTCGGTTGGAATCCGGTGCAGTCAGCTTCTGAATGGGATTTCCGTCGGTATCGTAGATGTAAGTCGCCGCCTGGGTAGGCGCTACGCTCATACCCGATATATCAGGCGCATTTTTAATCAGTCCGTTGATCAGGCCAAATCCAATGCATGTCCCACCAACGATCAGAGCAACGAAACATATCAGCAATACTTTAACAAAAGTGAAACCAATTTTTTTGCCCACCTTCGCAGAAGTCTGTTCTTTTTGTTTTTTGGAAATCTCTTTTTTTCCATAATTCATAGGCACGGCCTCCTTAATACAACAGCGGAATTCATTTCCATAGACTTACAGAATTTCCACTGGTCTATGTATTATAACAAATAAAGCAGGTGAAATAAAGGGTGAAGTAACAAGTTCATTATTTTTTAAGTTCTTCATAAAATATATAGATTGTGAAAATGGGCTTCTTATCTTATAATGTACCCAAAGAGAAATTTGTATTCATTACATTGCAGGCTGTTTGAAAATTCATTTCCGCCATCTGCTATTAGCCAGAAAGGCATTTTCCAAAGGATACTCCGGTGAGTTTGTAAATTGAGAAATACCGCAGAAGCAGGAAAAGATGATTCGCAGAAATAAAAAAGGATAATTCGAAGAAATAAGAAAAGGATAAAATGTTATGAAAAATCTGAAAATAGTATATCTGGGCGGCGAAGGAGAGATTGTAGAAAAGAAATCCCGGTTTATCGCCACAGTCTACCCTGTGAGCAGTGAAGAGGAAGCACAGGAATTCATTGCGGCAGCGAAGAAAAAATACTGGAATGCATCCCACAATTGTTTTGCCTTCGTTTTAGGGGAAAATCAGGAAATACAAAGATGCAGCGATGACGGCGAACCCGGCGGAACAGCGGGAAAACCTATGCTGGATGTTTTGCTGGGTGAGGAAATCCACAATGCGCTTGTCATTGTAACCAGATATTTTGGCGGCACGCTGTTAGGAACAGGGGGCCTTGTAAGGGCTTATTCAAAAGCAGTCCAGGAAGGGCTGGGGAAGAGCATCGTCATTACAAAACAGCATGGATGTATTTTAGAAATAAAAACGGATTATAATGGCATCGGGAAGATACAGTATCTGTTGGGGCAGAGAAAAATTGCCATACTGGATTCGGAATATACGGATGTGGTAATGGTGAAAGCCATCGTTCCGGCAGAGGAATTAGCGGATCTGAAAGGGGAAATTACGGAGGGAACAAACGGAAAGGCAGAATTTTTAAGTGAAATAAAGGCTTATTTTGCATTTATAGATGGGAAACCAGAGATTTTTTCCTGAGAAAATGGCATTTTACCGGAGTGAGGGCAATTCAGCACTTGAATTATTGAAAGATTGCTAGTAGAATAGTGGAAGATAAGCTTTAAAAATCAGATTGAGGAAATAATAATGAATAATATAAACCAGAAACCAATTGGCATATTTGACTCAGGAGTAGGAGGTTTGACCGTTGCCAGAGAGGTTATGCGCAACAGCCCACAGGAGAGGATCGTCTATTTTGGCGATACCGCGCGTGTACCTTATGGCAGTAAATCAAAAGATACCATTTTAAAGTATTCCAGACAGATTATACGTTTTCTGCAGACACAGGAAGTGAAGGCAATCGTCATTGCCTGTAATACGGCAAGTGCATTTGCGTTGGAAGAAGTGCAGAAAGAACTGGACATTCCCATTATCGGAGTAGTAAAGCCGGGTGCCATGGTAGCGTGTGAGACCACCAGAAATGGAAAGATCGGCGTTATCGGTACAGAAGGAACGGTACACAGCCATATGTACCGGGATTTTATCTGTGGACAGAATCCCGGGGTTCAGGTAATCGGAAAAGCCTGTCCGCTGTTTGTACCGCTAGTGGAAGAGGGACTGTTAAAGGATCCGGTAACTGTGGAAATAGCGAACCGCTATCTGGCGGAGTTAAAAGAACAGGATATCGATACGCTGATCCTGGGATGTACCCATTATCCGCTGATCCGGTCCACGATCGGAACCATTATGGGGGACCGGGTAACACTTGTTAATCCGGCTTACGAGACAGCACGGGGACTGAAAGAATTATTGCTGAAACAGGGAATTGCCAACACAGAGGGCTATGGTGCGGATGAGACGCCGTATCAGTTTTTTGTAAGTGATGCGGCTGACAAATTCAAACAGTTTGCCAATTCTATTTTACCCTATGATATTGAAACTACAAAACAAATCAATATAGAAGAATTTTAAGGTGGATACGATGACGGGAGAAGTGTTAATAAGTATCAAAGGAATGCAGACATTGGAAACGAGTGGTGAAGATCCGGTGGAGGTTGTGACTGCCGCGAAGTATCTGCAGAAAGACGGAAAACATTATATCAGCTACGAAGAAGTTATGGAAGGCATGGAAGGAAAAATCCAGAATCTGATTAAATTAAAAGATGACGGGCTGGAAGTGACAAAGCGCGGACTGACCAATGTACATATGGTGTTTGAACAGAATAAGAAAAATATGACATATTACGATACACCGTTTGGCAATCTGCTTATTGGGATTTCCGCTACCAACATTCATGTGGATACGTCCGATGACAATATTGATGTGAAAGTAGACTACGCACTGGAAGTGAATTATGAACATCTGGCTGACTGCTGCATCAATATGAATATTAAGTCTATGGACAATAAGAGTTTTCAGTTAATGGGAAATTAGGATATTTGCAAGATACAAATATGGAGATCAAGAACCCCGCTGCTCGCCGCGGGGTTCTTGATTTTAGCAATGCTGTACTGGATATGAATAAAGAACCGGTCAGAATGAAATAATACATTCTGACCGGTTCTTAATATGTAGATGCTTATTTTTTCTTTTTATCGTTGTCCTTGGTTTTGTTTCCTGAAATTTTGCTTTTCGCCTTCTGGAACCAGTTTTGCTTTTTCTGTGGAATTTCCAAAGGACCGCGAACACCTTTTACTTCGGTAATATAGATACCGCTTACTACGGCTTTTACTTCCTTTTTAATCGGAACCAAATCGTAGATCTTAGCATCACATACAAGAGTCATGATCTTAGGGCCGACTTTCGCTTTCACGATGGGAAGCTTGGATCCGCGCATAAGACGCGGGGTCTGGTCAATTACCATTTGCGGAAGGCCGGACTCTTTTATTTTTAGCCGCTTTTTATCGATAATCAGCATGGATACCGTTTGTTTGGCTGCCTCCATCTGTTCTTGTTGAATGGCTTGTTTTTTCTGTGCTTTCCGCCCAAAGAAGTACAGGACGCCCAATAATACGACCAGAACTGCTAAAATGATCAGCAGAACAGTTAAAAAAGTTGACATAGGTTACCCTCCTGAATAAAGTAGAATCGGTTGAATCAAATAGATTTTCACACCTTGTTACATTCTACCATTCTTTCCTTAAAAGTGCAATATTTCTTTATTTTTTCTTAAAAAACTATTTTGAGGTAGATTTTGGTGGGGAATATGCTATAATATAACAGATGCAGTCCGCATAAAATATGAGGACTGGTGGATTTTACAATACATTGAGGGAGGAAAAGAATGGAGACAAACGGAAAAGATAATCGGGCAGAAGCCAGAAAAGCAAAACGCAAAAAACAAGTGCTGATGGGGAAAATTGTTATTGCAGTATTAGTATTGATTATTGCGGCGCTTTGTTTCTTTTTAATAAAGGGTGTATTTGACAAAAAGAAAAATTCGAACGGAACTTCAACTTCTGGAAATAAGCAGACGGAAAGTCAAACAGGAGCAAGTGAAACTAATCAGTCCGAGACACAAAAAGTAACGGAAGCACCGGAGGAAGACCTGGTAGCGAAAGCGGACAGGCTTGCAGCAATGTATGATTACGATGCAGCCATTGACTTATTAAAGAATTCAGCAGGATATGCTAATGATTCTGCGCTGCAGTCTAAGGTATCCGGATATGAAGCAACAAAGGCAACCTGTGTGGAATATCCACTGGAAGAAGTAACCCACATATTTTACCATTCACTGGTGAAAGACACGAAGCGGGCATTCGGACCTGGCGACCACACTTCCGGCGGTATTAATCAGGTAATGACAACAATAGAAGAGTTTAACAAAATTACACAGTCCATGTATGAAAAGGGATATGTAATGGTGAAGCTTTCCGATATGGCTACATTTGATGAGAATGGAAACCTCGTAAAAGGCAAGATTATGCTGCCACCTGATAAAAAGCCATTTGTTCTTTCACAGGATGATGTGAGCTATTATCATTACCAGGAAGGCTATGGTATGGCTGATAAACTGGTTGTTGATGAAAATGGGGAAGTAAAAACTTCTTATACGGAAGACGATGGTTCGGTGACGATCGGGAACGATGACATGGTGCCGTTAATAGATCAATTTGTAAAAGAGCATCCTGATTTTTCCTATCGCGGAGCAAAAGGAACACTGGCAATGACAGGATATAATGGTGTGTTTGGATATCGTACGGATATTGTGTACAAGACCAGAGATCCAGAGAGTTTAGATACAGATCAGAAAGTATGGCTGGACAAACACCCGGATTTCAATTATGATCAGGATGTGGCAGATGCAACGAAGGTAGCAGAGGCTATGAAGGCAAATGGATGGACATTTGCAAGCCATACCTGGGGACATCAGCCGGTTGGTACGATTACTCTGGACAAGCTGAAAGTAGACACACAGAAATGGTTGGATTATGTAGAGCCGATATTGGGGCCTACAAACATTATCATTTTTGCTTTTGGCCAGGATATCGGACCGGTAGAAGGATATACAGCCGAGAATACAGACGGCAAATTCGAGTATTTGAAGAGTGTTGGATTTGATATCTACTGTAATGTAGATTCATCCCAGTACTGGGTACAGTTTGGTGATAACTTCATGCGTCAGGGCAGAAGAAACCTGGATGGATACAGAATGTATTATAATCCGGAACTGGTAAGTGATTTATTTGATGCGAATTCCGTATTTGATAAGTCCAGACCTACGCCTGTCCCGCAAATGTAGTTGTTTATATTAGCAAGGAAATGAAAGAGCCGGAACATTAACGGCGTAAAATCAGAGAGGATATTTATTTTATGAAGAAAAAAATTGTAGTTGCATTATTATTAAGCCTGAGTGTTTTGGCAGCAGGCTGCTCGAGCGATAACAAGACAGCAGAAACCACAACACAGGCTGCAACAGAGGCGACATCCGCTGCAACAGAAGCCGGAAGTGAGAAAGCATCTGAGACAGCAGACGGAACGGAGAAAACCTCTGAAAGTGCAACAGAAGCAACTTCTGAGACACAGAAACAGACAGAGCGTGCAAAATATGAAGCTTTGGATTATGTAACACTGGGAGAATATAAAGGCCTGGAAGTTACACTGGAGACAGAAGAAGTAACCGATGATGAAATCAATGAGCAGATCAAGAGTACCGTAACCCAGCAGAACAAGATGGAAGAATTAAAAGATGGAACGGTTCAGGATGGCGATATTGTAAATATTGATTTTGAAGGTAAAGTAGACGGAGAAGCAGTAGATGGAGCAACGGATAAGGGATATGAATTAACCATTGGATCCAATGCTTTTATCGAAGGATTTGAAGAAGGATTAATCGGAGTAAAATCAGGGGAGAGCAAAGATCTGAACCTGAAGTTCCCCGAAACCTACCCAAAAGAAGATTTACAGGGGAAAGATGTTGTGTTCAGCGTAACGGTAAATTCTATCAAGAGAATGCCAGAAATAACAGATGATCTGGTAAAACAGATTTCAGATGCCAAGACAGTGGATGAATACAAAGAACAAGTGAAGTCAACCCTGATGCAGCAGAAAGCACAGAGCCAGAAGACAGCAGAAATTAATGACCTGATTTCTCAAGTTTACAGCAATTCCAAAATAAATGATTATCCGAAGGAATTAGTAGACCAGAATGTACAGAGCATGAAGACATACTACGAATCCTATGCAAAACAGTCTGACCAGTCCTTAGAAGAATTCCTTCAGGCTAATATGCAGATGTCCGAAGACGATTTCATGAAAAAGGCTGAGGAAACTGTAAAACAGGGATTAGTACAGGAAATGCTGCTAAAAGCAATTGCTGAAAAAGAAAAAATCACGATCTCTGATCAGGAATACAAAGAGGGACTTACAAAATACAGCAAGGATTATGGTTTTGAAAATGAAGATGAATTCCTGAAACAGTATGGAAAAGACATCATCGAATTAAGCCTGATTCAGGATAAAGTAGTGGAATTCCTGTTAGAAAATGCAAAAGTAACAAATGAAGAGGCAAGAGTAACCGAAGCTGCTACAGAAAAAGCAACAGAGAAGGAAACTGATAAAGAAGGAACCACAGAAGCAGGTTCTGAAAAAGGAACCGAAAAAGCTACTGAAAAGGCAACCGAAAAATAAACGGCGAAATTAGAGTAAATGATTAGCTGCCAACAGGCGATATATAAAAGATAGCGATGGTAAAATCCATGGCTATCTTTTTTTGTGTAGAACTAAGTTATGGAAAGCACTCGTTGATATAAAGCTGGTTTACTCAGCATGGAGGGAACCCTGGGGTGGAGCATGCTGGACGCTCGACAGAAATCAATTTTCAGACATGCTCTGGGAAAAATTTTTATCTGCGGTGATTCATCCGATATTCTTTCGGGGAACAGCCATAGGCTTCCTTGAATTTTTTATAAAAGAAGCTAACATTTTCGTAGCCTACCTGATTAGCGATCACGCTTACCGGAGTATTGGTGTTCGCCAGCAGTTTTTCGGAACTTTTAAAACGCTGCATCTGAACCAGTTCTTTATAAGAATAACCTGTGTTTTGTTTGAGCAGGGTAGTCAGGTAGTTGGCATTTAAGTTGAAAAATGCAGCGGTAGACTCCAGAGAACAGGTTCTGAAGTTTCCTTCTATGTAACGGAGTATGGGGATGATGGTACCTTTCAGGCCTTTGCGCTCGCATTTACCCAGATCATTTTCATATACATTGATCAGTTCAGACAGGATCAGGTTAAAAAGGCTCTTGAGCATATCGGTGGAATTCAGTGAGGGATCATAACATTCGCACAGAAATTCACGGAAAAATATTGGGATGCGCCGGCTCTTTTGAGAGTGGAACAAAATATAGTGTATGTCGCTGGTATTTTCAACGATGGTGTCAATGAAAAATTGAGAAAGAATGCTTCCTTTTGCAAGGCGGCTGAAAAAATTCATATTCAGATAGTTTTTGTCGATTAAAAGACTGATCATGATATCATTTTCTCCGATTTTCCCTACAGAATGAGGAGTGTCCGAGTCTATGAAAATCACCTGGTTTTCTTTTAAAATAAGTGTTTCTTCATTTATGATCTGGGCGCAGGTGCCGGAATACATATAGTTAATTTCTATCCATTTGTGAATGTGCAGGGGACAGGCCTGGAACCTGGAATGCTTGCGCACGAAAAGGCTGTTGGGGATTGCGCAGATGTCATTTTCACGGCTGCGGTTAATGAAGATTTTATATATTGTTTTTCCGCCACGGATTTCTGTGGGAAATTGTGACCAGAAATGGCTTCGGATTCCCTGTTGATATTCTTGTTCTTTTTTTGTTAAATTACGAAGATTAGCATCTAATGATGATAAATTCATGGTTCGCTCCTGATTTTTCTACATGTGTGGTTTACGTAAAATTCTTTACCATTTTATTATAAATGTCCGTAAACAGGCTGTCAATGACAGAATTCTGAAGTTTGGTCAATAAAGAAATGATTTTTTAGCAAAATACACAGTTACCCGAAACGACCTATACAGATTTCTCAAAACGTTGTATAATTGAATATATTTTGTAACAGTTCCTTAAGCAAGGGAATTTACATAGTTTTTTGCTTGCAACTGTGAATGGATGAACTGCTTTTTGATCAGTTCTATAATTTTTAAAATGAAGGAGATATGGAGTACACCAATGCGTAAACTAATAAAATATCTGAAAGGCTATGAAAAGGAAAGTATTATCGGACCGCTGTTTAAGCTTCTGGAAGCGTGTTTCGAACTTTTGGTACCGCTTGTTATGGCGAGAATTATTGACATTGGAATCAAAAATGCAGATCTTCCGTACATATTGAAAATGGGAGCGGTGCTGATTGGGTTTGGAGTCCTGGGGCTGACCTGTTCCCTGACCGCTCAGTATTTTGCAGCTAAGGCGGCGACCGGGTTTGGTACGGAACTTAGGAAGGATTTGTTTAGCCACATCAATGGCCTGTCCTATACTGAGCTGGACACCATAGGTACGTCTACTCTGGTAACCAGAATTACAAGTGACATTAATCAGGCGCAGGCAGGTGTCAATCTGGTATTGCGCCTGTTTCTCAGATCCCCTTTTATTGTGTTGGGAGCTGTAATCATGGCATTTACCATCAATGTGAAGCTGGCATGGATTTTCGTTGTACTGGTGCCGGTTCTGTCGATTGTGATCTACGGGATAATGATGATCAGCATTCCTATTTATAAGAAGGTTCAGAACAAGCTGGATAAAGTCCTGCTGATTACCCGTGAAAACCTCACCGGTGCAAGAGTGATCCGTGCATTTTCCAGGCAGAAAGAAGAAATAGAGGATTTTGACCGGGAGAGCAGCCAGCTCATGGGAATCCAGCTTCTGGTGGGCAGGATTTCTGCGCTGCTAAATCCAATCACCTATGTAGTGGTGAATGCCGCAATCATTATCGTGCTGTGGTTTGGCGGAAAAACGGTTTATAGCGGTATTATAACCCAGGGAGAACTGATTGCATTGATTAATTACATGTCACAGATTCTGCTGGCACTTGTAGCCCTGGCTAGTCTCATCATATCCTTTACAAAAGCCTCTGCGTCTGCGATCAGAATCAATGATGTGTTTGAACAGAAGTCGGATATGAAAGAGGGAGATACACCGGTTTTGCAGGAAGAAGGCGCACCAAAAGTAGTTTTTGACAATGTTTGTTTTGCGTATAAGGGGAATAAGGATTCCCTGACAAACCTGTCTTTTGCGGCAAAGGCTGGACAGACCATCGGAATTATCGGCGGTACCGGGTCTGGTAAAAGTACGCTGGTTAACCTGATTCCCCGCTTTTATGATGTAAGAGAAGGGGCAGTAAAGATGGATGGCGTGAATGTAAAAGACTATCCCTTTGGGCAGCTTCGCAGTAAGGTAGGCGTGGTTCCCCAGAATGCAGTTTTGTTTGCAGGCACCATTCGGGACAATATGAAGTGGGGGAAAAAGGACGCATCCGATGAAGAAATATACCGCGCCCTTGAAATCGCTCAGGCTAAGGAATTTGTGGATGACAAGCCAGAAGGATTAGATACAAAGATTTTGCAGGGT
>NZ_JAWYAJ010000292.1:0-12910 GCF_034124845.1 Robinsoniella sp. | reverse complement strand
ATACATATCTGTCCAGCTGTGGAACATACAATTCTACTGATGCGCCCTCAATGGGCTTTGCTGTTTCTTCATCCTTTACTATAAATTGAAGTTTTCCCATATAATCAACAACTACTCCCGCCGATATATCCGTACTGCTTTTCCCCGGCGTATAGGACTCAGTTGGCCTTACTTCTCCTGAAGTTCCTGATTTTGCAGTTACACCGCTGCTGCAACAACACCATGCTATAAAACCGGTCAGCATTAAAATCGTAAGACAGCGTGTTTTTTTTAATAATACGTGCACTTCATAACCACCTCATCTCTCTATTATCACCACTACTTTTCTGGCTGTTTCTCCGATATATCTGTCATCTTCCGGCTGATAGAACTGGATCAGCACGGTACAGGGGTATAAACCCGGTTCCAGTTTTTTATCCAGATATATGGAATCTATGTAAAATCCGGGATCTATCCCATCTGATTCATAAAGTACACTGCCATCCTGATCGGAATATATACTTCCACTGATGCAGAATCTGTTCCGGCTGTCATTGGCGAAACGAATTGTTCCTTTATCCTCCGTACTTTGAAAATAGATGACAGATTCTATATTTATATACTCCATGGCATCTGCCAATAACATGTTTCGTTCTTCTCGATTGTCATTTTCTCTTTCTCTGGCCTTATTGTCCCTGGCCAGCGGAAGTTCCGAAGGATTCCAGGCAGTATAGATACCAAGTCCGGTATAGAATCCTCCTGCCAGCATACATATAGCGGAAGCTGCTAATAATAACTTATTTATCCACGCCTGCTTGATTCTCATCATGAATAAACTTTTCCATCTTTGATCCGAAGCAGAACATTTACCTTTGTTTTTGCTATTTCATCCTCTGTTTCATCCAGCGCGTATGTGGTGAATACTGCAGTGGCATGATATTCTCCGCTTTTTAACGTCTTGTTCAGCTCCACATATTCTATGTAATAACCAGGATCTATCAGTCCCGATTGATAAATGGTTTCTCCCGTATCATCTAAAACCAGATCAATCTGAAGAGAGTAGCGGTTTCCCGGAACATTTTCTATTCCCAGCTTTCCTTTTTTACCTCCTTCTTCAAATACAGGTTCTGCTGCAATCCCGATATCTACCATTCCTTCTTCCACCTTTTGGCTAAGTAATTCTGCCATCTCCGAAGGGCTTTTCCCCGGAAGAATACCTCCTAAGGCATCTTCATCTCTTGTAAGCCTGTCCTTGCCCTGAGAATTCTGGGATTGATAATAGAAACCTCCTGCTATACCTCCCAGAATTAAGACCAGAGCCAACACTATAAGCCACTTTTTGCCCTTTTTCTTTTGTTCCATATCTGATATTTTCCTTTCTGAATCTGTTCGCCCTTACTGTAATATCACGTTAAGTGTAACATCACAGTTCTAATCTGCATTGATCTGCCAGATTATCTTGCCGGCTTTGACCGACTCCTCAATCTGTGAATACTGCCCACGGTATCCTCCTATCTCCACTCCCAGCTTCAATTCCTTTTCATAGGGATTATTTGCTGTTCCGGATGGTGTGTATCCCCCACTGCTGGGAGGTGCCTGGAGAGATATCTCATGATCAAGCCAGATGCTTTTATCAACTGTGTCCTTGCTGTCAAATACATAGGTACTGTTCTCATCTGCCAGATTTATACGAAAATTTTTGAAGTTACTTTCATCCGTGGTCAGCTTCTCATCTTCCGCCGCCGCTTTCCAAAATCCCCGCTCTTCTCCCGGACTGTCCACACCTTCCATAAAAGCATTTAGGCTGACCGCTTTTCCCTGACGGACTGCGGGATCATAATTGTCATTGCCGTCTGCGTCCTGATCCGCAGTCTGAGTGGAATAATTTTTTACCCGGAGTGTGGAGTCACCTACAACCCCTATTTCATAATCACTTGCCGTGTTGTCATGATCCAGTACATTCACTACCACATTGGGCAGCAGCAGTGTGCCATTGTCCACAGAGATTTTTACCCTGTTCCCTGCATCCAGAGTTCCATTTACAACAAATGCAAAAGTTGTTGGAACCGTAACGGATATTCTGGGTCTATAATCTTTTTTTGCCACATCCAGCCACACATCCTGGCTGGGACCGGGGTCAGCCGCCTGAATACTTATGGCGTTTTCCGCCATAAAAATGGCAGCTACGCAAATTCCCATGGCAAAAGTCCATTTCCTATTTATCTTCATTTTTTCTTCCCTTCTTTCCAATGTATTTTTATGGAAAAAATCTTTTGCAGAAAAACCTCAGCGCATGTAGTAAAAATGCTTCCTGAAAGCTGTGCACCTTATAGACAGGCTTTGTTTTAGATTTGCCTGCAACAAACTTTTTCCATTCCCGGGGACTCCAACGCATATTACGGATAACTCCGTAGTGGGCTGTACCCAAATATGCTTATTGGTATCCCCCGGTATGATGCCATTTTAATGTTTTAAATTATTTTAATTGTTATTATATTTAATTTTTTGTTTTAATTGAATTATTGTAAGAATTCATTACCTGGAGCAGTTGGGATATTATTTGTTGTATTGTCAACCTGGTATCCTACTGTCCAAACGATGGTACCTACTTTTGCAGACTGTTCAATCTGTTTGTAATCCCCACGTTTTCCGCCAACCTGTACATCAAATGCCAGGTCTTTTGCTGCGCCGGTCTTAGCAAGCTTTGTTGTAGTATCTACATTTGCTGCATCGGATACATCTGGAGCAGCCAGTACTACGGCATTAGCCATCTCGAAAGTATTTGCTCCAGCTGCCTTATTGAATTTCTGGCTTTCCAGACTAAGGGTAAATTCTTTGAATCCCTGTGCGTTTGCACTGTGCTTCCAGTAGTTACGGTCTTTATCGGATCCCTTATTTTCAATGGATCCTGTGAGATTTACCGGAATACCTTCACGTCCGCCACCCGTTTTTTCTTTAGTAGAATAGTTGGTAAAGGTCATGGTACTGTCCTGTTCTACTGCAATTTCATAATCACTGTTATTTGAAGTAGGGTCCAATACATTTACCTTTACGTTTGGCAGTAAAATGGTACCATCTGCAGATGACAGCGGATTATTCAATTTCGCTGCATCCAAAGTTCCATTTACTACAAACGCAAAAACGGTAGGTACGGTTACACGAATACGTGCATCTGCATTTGTCTCATCATCTACTACAACACCGGCATATACATCGGTGCCGCCTGGTACTGTTACAACTTCACCGCCTGAATTGGTGGTAGCTGCCATAGCCGGAATTGTCATTGACATGCAGAGTGCTGCTGCTGTTAAGGTTCCTAATACTTTCTTTGCTGTGTTTTTTCTTCTCATTATAATTTCCTCCAATGGTATGTTTTATTTTTTAATATATATTAAAAGGGTAAATGGCAAACCCCTTTAAATCGATTGTTCGTCAGTTCAGGATCTTCATCCTGACTTTGACATTTACCTGGCCGATATCCTCCAGGCTTTCCGGGTCGGTTGCAGTTACGACTGCTGTACAGTCATACTCCCCTGCTCCCAGGTTCTGTTCCAGTTTTATTTTGTCTATGTATTGACCCGGTTTTAAGCCGTCACTTTGATAAAGAACTGTCTGGTCTTTATCCAGCATAAGCGTTACACGGCAGTAATATCTGTTCTCTTTTATATTTTCAATCCCCAGGTTGCCTTCACTGTTACCATCTTTAAACACCGGTTCCACGTTCATGGAAACATTGAACATCCCTTCTTGTACAATGCCGTCCAGCATACCCTGCAGCTCTGTAGGAGTTTTCCCCTCCAGAGTGCCGTCCTTTGCCATCTTGTCAAACCAATATTTACTGGTATCATCCATCTTATTTCTATTCAGCAGGAAGTACCCTGCCACAGCTGCTGCCGCCAGAAGAAGGAGCAGCAGCAGAACGGCCCATTTTTTGACCTTTCTCTCTTTCTTTTCCATTAATTACTCCTTTTCTGTCAGCGGACTATTTCAAATTTATAAATCATCTGGTATTTCGCCCTGGCATTTTCTTTTACATAAGTATCCGGTTCCTCATAAGAGGTTCCAAATAAGGTATCATTATATTTTTCAAAAAATGCCGTATCGGCTGTTCCTTTAAAAGTAAATTTCCCCGAGGCTCCTGCTTCTAATTCTCCGAATAGGATAGGTGTGGTATTGGCTTTTGACAGGGCGGATTCCGAAAGTCCGGCAAATCCGTTGCTGCTTTCCTGATCGGCTCCCGCTACTGCCAGATAAAGTTTCTTATCCAAATCGGCTCCTGTCAGTTCTGTTTCATCGCCTACCAGTATCATCTGATCCCAGGTAATCCCCGCCGTATGATTATCATTTCGAAAAGCCACTACGGAGACTTTTGTCTTATATTTACCACCGTTTGTAATTGTATAATCCGGTGCATCTAAAGAAGCTTTGCGTATATTTTTATTTTTTTCGCTTGCCTGAAGAGGATTCTCAACTGCCGCCAGGCAGACCTCTAACGGAACTGAAATATCCATTATTTCGTAATTGTAAAGCTCCAGAGTGTCATTCTCTGTGGTTGATTCCACCAGATAAAGCGCCGGATTCACCGTGGTAATAGAGGTTCCCAGCTTATAGTGGTAATACTCATCGTCTACAGCATCCTCATATGCCTCACGAATGTCATACACTGCAATATCTCTTCCATTTACCGGATTATCTGCATTGATATCCAGGTAATCGTCTGCATTCAGCTTTTCCTGGATATGTATTACCCGGTCAGCTCCCCAGACCGGATTGTCCTGTGTCCCAGTATTCTCTGTTGTCAGATAGATTTCCTGATTTGCCAGTCCGGCGGTTCCATATACTATGGTAAAATATCCATCCTGGTAAATTCCGGCTCCGCATCCTGCACGATTATTCTTTAGCACGGCTCCGTCAAAGTTTAAACTACCATGATTTGACACGGCTCCGCCTTCTTCTTTTCCTTCTACATTCAGCGTATTATCATTATTCTCAAGAATCGTTCCTTCGTTAAGATTCAACGTACTTCTCGTTTCCGTGACAATCAGCGGTGCTTCAGACTTAGTTGTGAAAGCAACATCTTCCAAAGGATCTCCGATTGCAACAGGCATACGGTGACCATCAATACTGATCTGCTGCAAAGTGAAACTGCTGCCTCCATTTATTTTAAACAATTCTTTCGTATGATTTCCCGGACTGCTAAAGTGAGGATCTGTCTTCATAGCATCAGGAACCACATACCTTCGGATGTCTACCGACCCCCCGATAATATTAATATTCCCCGGACTGCCGGCTTCTGAATATGAAGTTGCCGATATGGAAATGTCCTTATTAATACTTACCGTATCTACCACATACAGATATCCTCCACCGATATTTTCCAGCAGTTCATATGCTTTTTTCAGTGTCTGAACCGCATCGTCAGGCAGCCCTCCGCTGTTCGTATTATCATCCCCATTCACACCATCGATATAAACTCTGTGACGGTACTGCAGCTCCAGAACATTTACTTCTCCGGTACGGCTTCCTATGGAAAAGATGTCGGTAACGGACCTTTCAAGCTGATAAATGGATATCTCTTCCAGTGTTGGTTCATAGGGTTCCAGTGTACTTGTCCGCCCGGGATACTGTACCAGCGGTCTTCCAAGGTAAGGATCGTCCATGGTTATCTGTAATTCACCATTCACCGGCTTGAATCCACGCAGTGAGATTGCAATAAATTTACTTGACGCTGTATTTCCTGTGCTTCCGCTTCCGGTCAGGTGGACCGTTCCTTCGATTTTGGGTGCCCGGTCTAAGATACAGGTACCATCCTGATAAATGGCGCTGCCTTTGCCGTCCGGCGTCTTTACATCTGAGATTTCAACGCTGACTGCCTGGAATGTTCCTCCGTCAACATAGACACCTGCACTCTTGGCATCCGCCGCTGTATTGTGGTTCCGGTATATCGTTGCACCTGCCGGTATTATCAGGCTCCCTTTTACATGGAAGATGGGCGCCTTAGCTTCCACTTTTCCTGCTGCATATATGGGGTTTCCTACTACTTCCTGGCTGTGACCGTCAAAATATATGTTATCCGCGGTTAATTTACCAGAAACAGCTATTTCCATCATTACTCCGGTATAGGTAGGTATTTCATACTGTTCTTTTTGAGGAAGTTCCTCCCATGCATCCGGCTGTGCATATCGCTGGAAATAGACCGGACCTTTCGCATCAATCTTTTTAGCGCCATTTTCATAATATCCATGTGCACCGGCAGAATCATTTATATTATTCATTTTAATTTCATCATCTACCGTAACTTTTCCTACAATTGTTATTACCCCTCCTTCAGCACCTGCCTCCAGAATTTTATATGCTCTTTCCAGTGTACGAACGGACTTTTTAGGTGTTTTACCATCCAAAGTGTCATCACCGCTTTCACCATTGAGATAAACAACCCCTTTTTGCTGAAGTTCCAGAATATTTTTATCGCTGCTCCTGTTCTCCAGATGATAAATTGCTAAAATTGATGAATCCAGGCTGAAATATTTTTTGGTATTGCTGTCAGGTTCCACTCCGGACGGATATTGGATGACACGGCGTCCTCCATAGGTATTGTCCATATTCAGTTTTAATACTGTGCCGTTTGCAGGCTTATAAGTATTCCCTGCACTGATATAATTGCTGGAGGCATCGGCAGCACCGCTGCCCGTCAGATATACTTCTCCGTTTATAGATGAAGTTCCGTCAATACTCATGGAACCTCCTTGATAAACTGCACTTCCTTTTGATGCACTTACATCCTGTATGGTCCCACCATTTACCGTAAGGGTTCCTCCATTATTTTTAACTGCACCTCCTGTTTTTCCTGTAGGAAGGCTGTTTAATCTTAATTTTGTGTCTGCGCTCATGGCTACAGCTGCTCCCTCATCGATCTGGATTAAAGAATCACCTTCGATAACACTGTCTATTTCTCTTCTTCCCAATATCGAAATGTTCTGAAGCTTCAGATCCGCACCAGCTTTTGCATGTACGACAGCACCTGTATAGGCAGGCCATTCTTTACCTGCTCCATAAATAGGAAATCCGGTATAACGACACACCCAGGCTGAATCTGGCAGATTCCAGGTCTCCTGCCGGCTGACCTCAATCGGACCGCTGGCATAGATAACATAATGACTGCCGCCTCCGGCAGATATGGCTTTTGCCATAGTCTTAACCGCCCTGTCCGGATTTGCTCCGTTATTGTTGTCTGACCCTTTTTCACTGTCTATGTAGACACATTGTTTAAGTACAAGATTCGGTGCCTGTTTTTCTAAAACAAATCCTGCTACCTGAGTTGTAAAATATGCCAGATAACCGGTGGCATCTAAGATAACATCATTATCCGCTTTCACCACAACACTGCCTTTTGTAAAAGAGCTGGAACAGTCAATTATATATTTTCTGTTTCTCTGATAGATGGATCCGCCTAAAATCAACGGATAGGATGTACCTGCAAGAAAAATTCTGTCAGAAATAACACTCCCTCCGCCTTTCAGAATAAACGATGACCCTTCCACATAGATACCGGCATTCGTTTTCTCAGCGGGTATTGCAGAATTCAAAGGTATGTTATCGCGGATAACTCCTCCCGCTACTTCCACCCTGGCGGAATTCCCGTAATAATAGATTCCTGCACCTTTGTTTGCCTTGTTCCCCCTGATATTTCCGCTGAGGAATTTCAAGGTTCCGCCTGTAACTGCTATCCCACCTCCTTTGCTAAACGAACTTGATATTGTTTCGTTTTTGAGTGCTTTGCAACTATTGTTTTGAATTTCCGTACCATTTATTGTTACCTGGCCACTGTTTACGTATATTCCGCCTCCCAGCACACCATATGTAGGTGAGGTACTGACACCATTATAAACCAATTCGTTATCAGAAATAATTCCCCCATTAGCTGTGAACGTACCATTGTTAAATATAGTTCCCCTTATATCAGCCGCATAGGCAGAAGAATCTGATACGTTCTCTGTAACTGCTGCACTTCCCGACATATTCAAGGTTCCGGCATTATATATACCCGTTCCAGATATGGAGGATGATACT
Source organism: Robinsoniella sp. (assembly GCF_034124845.1). Classification (NCBI taxonomy): domain Bacteria; kingdom Bacillati; phylum Bacillota; class Clostridia; order Lachnospirales; family Lachnospiraceae; genus Robinsoniella; species Robinsoniella sp. The sequence goes on along the minus strand of NZ_JAWYAJ010000292.1, from coordinate 4,861 downwards.
TGCTCTGCCCTGTTTCCGGAGATGGTTCCGCCGGAAAATTCAAAAATAGAACTGGAACTAGAATTATATACACCAACACCATAACTATAGGTGACAGCACGATTTACATTATTATCTATATGACCGGAAGTCATGACTACTTTACTGTAATTGTAAATACCCGCAGCATATGCATAGGTATTGCTGGAAGATATTCCATAGCACTCATTATTAACTATACTTCCACCCTTAATATTCACAATACCACGGTTTAAAATCGCCGCTCCGCCTTCATTTGTATTTGTTTTACGGTTATTTTGTAAAAATCCCCCCTCTTCTAAATTCATGACTGCGTTAGCACCATTGATATTGATTATGGAACCTGTAATTGCTGTATTCGATGGAATATTTTCTTTATTTCCGTCTATTGTAATGTTTTTTACCGTGAATACCGCATTTCCAGCCAATTGAATCATATGTCCCGCATAGTTTTCATCTCGTATAACTTTCGGCTTCCAGGTCTGTCCTTTATTATTGGTAAACGTTCCGCCTTCATCAAAACTCCAGGTATCTCCATTGGGCTTCGCTGACTCTGCATATCCAAAATCTATTACATAATTACAGATTACAATATTAGCTCCGGAATCTCTCTTTTTCAGTAGTTCTACTGCTTTTTCAAAAGTCGCTACCGGTGCTCCCCGGCTTCCCCCATTGTTATTATCATTTCCCGGCACCAGTGAACTTGTAACTGTTCCTCTCCCAGCCAGATACACATTATTTTCGCCCTGAACAATGAGATTCGGCGCATCTGCCTGAATCGATTTGCCGGCTGGAAAATTAGCTGTCTTTATAAAATGATCGATAAAGATATCGGCTCCGGAAGTAAGAGACGCATCCGGCTTAACCAGAATCTGTCCCACAAAATTATCACTGCATCCGATATTAAACTTCTGGTTTTCCGGTTCACTGAGCAGGGTAATTGGTTTATTTACATCCTGTACAAAGATATCTCCGGTTACTTCCGCTTTTCCTCCCAGATTCAGCTTACCTTCACAATATACTGCGCTGCCCCGTTCAGTACTGCGATTCCCTTTTATCTCCGTTCCATCTTTCAGAGAGAGCGTTCCGGCAGAACCGGTTATAATTCCTCTGCCCTGATTATTCAGAACTTTTGTATTTCCTTCCAGGTTCATTTCCACTTCGTTGGGATATATCGTTGTACCACTGTACACATAATCGTCAACGAAGATACCATGGTTCCCATTCTCGTTTACCATAGCGGCGCCTGACATGGAAATACTGCTTGGTCCGGAATAATAACTGGAGCTGGTTGTTTTATACCGTTCCAGATAGATACCGAACGATCCGTTGTTAGAAACCCGGGCATTGTCTTTCATCTGGATCGTTACGGCCCTCTGGCTATAGATACCATAAAACGAATTGCCTTCTGACCGTGAATCTCCTCCAATAACAGAATTCCCCTCCATAATAATCTTAGAACGGTTCGCACTGGTTGCCGTTGAAGTGGCATATACGTAATTAAGCCCATAGAAGTTTCCACTTATTTGGGAGTTTCCACGCATAATTAAATTTGTATAATACAGGTTATATGATGGTGCAGACTGAATGCCACTGTTAGTCTGCTCAATTCTGGCATGTCCGTCCATAATAACAGAAACATTATCTCCGCTGCTTGGAGTAGAATTGATATTATTCAGATAAATTCCCGAACCATTTCGACTCTTATTTCTTATCACGGATTTCTCTTTCATATAGAGACGACTGTCCTTTGATACATTATATACGTAAACGCCATAATTGCTAAAATCATATATTTGCGACTCTCCTTGCATTACCGCCACATTATTGGCACCAACCATATATATTCCTGTATGATTTTCCTGCAGCATTGCTTTATCATTCATAACCAGCATTGGTGTATCTGAGACCGTAGATCTGCCCAATAAACCAATACCGAATCTGGACGGTGCCGTTATATAGGATGTATCATTCATAACTGCTGAAGAGCTGTCATTTGTAATTCCAATACCTCCTGTGTTGCTTGAAACTCCTGGTACACTTCCTTTGCTGCTGTCATTATCGATATAATATGAATTTTCAATCCCGGAATGATCCTGCATGGTCAGAGTACCGCCATTTTTCAGATAAACCGCCCAATTTCCATGGCTTCGTACCACTGCACCATCACTCTTATCCTGGGCTGTACCTTTCATTAATATGGATCCGCCTGAATTGTCGATACCATAACTATAATTGTTTTGGATAATCGCGTTTTCCAGTATTAAAGAAGCATTGGAGTTCAAATATATCATTGCTTTCACCGTATTATTGGCTCCGTCTACTGCTCCTGCATTACCATCCATTAAAAGTTTACCAATTGTAAATTTATCGGAACCTACTCCCTGCAGGTTCACCATCGTATCATAATAACTGGCAAAACGCTTTACCTGTGCCAAATTCAGGTTAATTACATTTCCCTCTGTGTTAACGGTATCAGACTGGACATATTCTTCAGCCTCATAATCCAGTTCCCACCTCTGATCCCCAGCATTTCCAGGAATTGATACCTGCCCGCAAATGTAAATATAGGGTTCAAATCCATCGGGATCGTAGCCAGTTTCATCTGTCTGTTTCTTAGCATTCACTTTTGCATTTGCAATCCTATCCGCCAAAATAGTTTTTGCATGTTCAAAGGTTCCTACCGCATCTGATGGCGAAGTTCCGCTGTTGGCATTGCTGCCTTTTGTTCCATCCAGGTAAACGCCTTCACCCACCAGTATAATATTTTTATTGAAACCGCCAAGCTGGGTCTTCGGAGGAATAATCCCTCCTGTAAAATAGGATACATAAGGCTCCGCGTCCTGAAGATACGGAAAACGATATATCACACCCATGACATTTACGTCCCCTCTATTTGCCGGAGCTACCACTACACTTCCCACTTCAAAAGCATCTGTATTGAGGTATAATGGAAGTTTTCCCTCAGAACCAGTTGTCGGTACCGGCTTTAAGAGATTCAGCTTACTGGTTGCCGTATTTAAATATACTTTATCTCCTATTGTCACTGCTTCCGGATCTATATATATTTTATTGGTGGAAGTTGTGCTGATGTTTAGATAAATGCCGAAATGCTTAGCATCTGTATTCCCGCTTTCATAGGTTCCCCCCATAAAAAAGATATTCGCGCTTCCATAACAGGTACTACCTAACACAGCTTTGTTGTTTATCACAGAGGTCCCGGTTCCCAAATATGTACTTCCCCCGCTGCCTAAGACACCTCCTCCATTTTCATTGGCTGTATTACCGGAAATCTCAGTTTTTTCAAAATATACAGTTCCATAAGATACATACACTCCTCCGCCATATTGAGCTGTATTATCTTTCACAACTGCACTGTCTGCTTTCAGGGAACCTCCGGCATTATAAATACCTCCTCCGCTTCCATAGGCATTATTTTCTTTCATTTCTACACCCTGGCTGATTATGACATATGAGGAAATGTTATATAACCCACCTCCGTACTGACCTTTATTTTTCTGTATAGTGCCGCCGGATATGGTAAATGGGTTACCGGATGAACCTCCACTAAGATATAATCCTCCACCATAGGTTCCTTCATTTCCCTGTATAAAGCCTCCTGTTACAGACATACTTCCGGATGATGAGTAAATTCCTCCTCCATTATAAGCATTTGTATTCTTTTCAATGGTACCACCATTAACAGTGAGTTTCCCACCAGTATTATAAATGCCTCCACCCTGAGGGCCACCGGAATAGGAGCTAGTAAGCGTATTTGCGGATATTCTTCCGCTGTCCATTATCATTTCCGCTGAAGAATTGAGATAAATGCCTCCTCCGTATGCATATCCCCCTATTAGGTTATTCTCTGAAATAACAGCATTTCCACTTAGGCGGAGAGTTCCGCCTCCCATATAAATTCCGCCTCCATAGCTGCTGTATGAACTGCTGCTGTTGTATCCGGATGATGGTTTTGCAGTATTTTTAGTAATGCTTCCTCCGCTGATATTAATAGCTGTTTTACTTCCGGCAGTATAGATTCCGCCACCGTAACCATAATAATATCCGTAGGACGATATATTCGAACTGATCGTTCCGCCTGTCATATCCATACGTCCATTACTAATATAGACACCCCCGCCGTACCCATTTTCCGTATAGCGGTTGTTGTCTGTTATACTCCCCCCATTCATCGTGAAGATTGTATCATCTGTGTTCACACCTACGATAGAGACTCCTACAGATTTTCTAGTGATCGTACCTCCATTCATTGTAAATTCCGTAGTCTTCCCTGCTGCTCCCTGCACTTTTACACCGGTTCCCCGATAATATCCGCTATATCCTTTCAAAAGTGTCCCTTCCTCAGAGATATAGTTTCCACCGGGCATTACATTAATCATTACATTTCCCGATACATCATTATCATATTGCAGGGTAATAGACGATGTGGTCAGCTTCCCTCCCTCTTTTACATTCACCAGCACAGTTGGTATCAGCGTGTGATGGCTGTTATATTCCGGGTAGGTCTTGCAGTTGGCAACTTTTGCTTCCCCGCTTCTGTCCCTTCCTTCATCATCAAGAAAGTTCCATTCTTCTGCGGCTGTAATATCTACGGTATCACAGATATAAATTACCCGGTTTTTAGGTTCTATTTCATCCCAGTTATCAAATAAAATCTTTTTTGCCTGGGCAAAAGTCTTTACAGGCCAGTTACAATTACCTCCAAACCAGGTGTCATTTCCTTCCTGGCCATTGAGGAATACTCCGGTAAAAACAAATTTTCGATAAAGTTCAATATGATTTTTAAATTCTCCATCACAGTCTTGATACGTATCTTTTCGAA
>NZ_JAWYAJ010000291.1:0-2307 GCF_034124845.1 Robinsoniella sp. | reverse complement strand
CAGATTCAGGCCATCCGCATCAATCAAAAGCGGCTTATCCCGCAGCTTTACAAGAAGTTCCAGCATTTTTCGCTTATCTGCTTTCTTTCCAATTCCGGGTCCAAATACAATCACATCTGCCTGTTCTGCCGCTTCTTCTAACTGCTCATGCCTGAAATCACAGGTATCATAAGTGGTAAGAATTGCTTCCGGCAGCATAGTCTGGAGCATAATACGGTTACTTTCTTCTGTGAAGATCTGTACCAGTCCCGCCCCTGTCTTATATGCTGCCTTTGCCGATAAAAAAGCTGCCCCGCACATATTTAAAGAACCGGCCACTACAAGAACTTTTCCGTAAGTGCCCTTATTGGAATATGCAAATCTGGGGGGAAGCAGCTGCAGATCCCTTTTCGTGTAAGAGATAGCTTTTGGCAGCTGATTTTCAAAACCATCCACGGTAATTCCTATATCCTTCACACTGACGCTCCCGGCGTACTCTGTTCCAGGATACAACACATGGCCGATCTTTTTAAATGCAAACGTTACAGTCTTATCTGCCTTTACCGCCGTTCCCATCACCTTTCCGGTATCCGCACTGATTCCGGAAGCAATATCAACCGACAGAATAGCTGCCTCTGACTGATTCATATAACCGATCACATCCGCATAATGGCCTTCTATATTTCTGGATAGACCTACTCCAAACATAGCGTCTACTATACTAGTATATTCACCTACCCCCAACTTACTTACAAACATCACACCAGATTTTTCGCAGATATTCTTCTGTAATCTGGTTTCTTGTGTACAAGATGCCTCTTTTCCCGCAAAATATACGGAAACTGCTATCCCTCGCAGATGCAGCAGCCTTGCAATGGCGAATCCATCGCCCCCGTTATTGCCGCTTCCACACACAACCAGAACATTTTTAAGATCAAAACTGCCATCTGTCAGCTCTTCTGTACAAGCCAGTGCCGCCCGCTCCATCAAAACTATGGACGGAACCCCAAATTTTTCAATGGTAGTCTGATCACAGCGTTTCATCTCTTCTGCCTTTACCAGATATTCCATATCTATCACCCACTTTCAAACACGCTCTAACGCAAAACAACGCGTAAAAATATCTCACTGATATCCTCCTACGCGTTATTTTGACCATTTCCTTATTCTTTAATTTCATGTTCCTTTTCATAACGGTTAATGTTATAGGATAACTGCATCAGGCTCTCAGAAAGATGTACATTTTCCACGATTACATCTTCCGGCAAGCGCAGATCGATATGAGCAAAATTCCAGATTGCCTTCACTCCGTTCTCAATCAGAAGATTTGCCATCTGTTCAGCGTTTTCCTTCGGCAGCGTCAGCGCTGCTATCTTAATCTCATTATCCCTGACAAACTGCGGAAGATCATCTGTCATCCGAATCGCAATTCCACGTACCGTCACACCCTGAAGCCTTGGATTCACGTCAAAGATACCTTTGATCCAGAACCCGCGCTTTTCAAACTTCACATAGTTTGCCAATGCCTGTCCAAGATTGCCGGCACCTACGATAATCATATTATAAGTTTTATCCAGGCCTAAAATCTTTCCTATCTCATTATAAAGATACTTCACGTTATAACCATATCCCTGTTGTCCAAAACCGCCAAAGTTATTTAAATCCTGCCGGATCTGTGATGCTGTCACCTGCATGCGGTCGCTCAAATCATTCGAAGATATGCGCTCCACACCATCCTCCAGCAAATCTCCCAGGTAACGGTAATAACGAGGCAGCCTTTTAATGACGGCTTTTGAAATTTCTTTTTCCTCCACAATACCATCCTCCAAATGCATAATCTCGTTTACTCTTTCGTATAAACATTATAACGAATTGTGAATTTCATGTCAAACTATTATGGCAGAAAATACAAAATTTCCTGTTAAACAGGCTCTTTACCCATTCTTACCACAAAAACAGGCATCCTGACAGACTCCCATCTATAGCTGGATTGTTACGAAAATATCGTAGATCGCTTTAATTGCTGTCTCAAAATCTTCATTCCGAACGCCAATAATAATATTCAATTCACTGGAACCCTGGTCGATCATCTTTACGTTAATATTTGCATGTGCCAGCGCAGAGAATATTCTGCCTGCCGTGCCTCTTGTGGAGCGCATTCCCCTGCCCACCACTGCAATAAGTGCCAGATCTGACTCTAAATCAATGTAGTCCGGGTGTACACATCTCTGGATACCCTGAAGTACCTTCTGTTCTTTTTCTTCAAATTCTGACTGATGTACAAATACGGTCATAGTATCAATACCAGAAGGCATATGTTCAAAAGAC
>NZ_JAWYAJ010000290.1:0-9767 GCF_034124845.1 Robinsoniella sp. | reverse complement strand
GTATGCCAGGTGGTGTGAGAGGACGGGAGTTAGTCACTCCCTCCTACTTGATTTTCCTTTGTAAAACACCGTACAATAATTTCCTTCTCTGGTTCTGCATTTTGAGCAGTGCAGGCACCTGGCAGGAGTCATATCTCCGTCTTTCCAGCGCTTTATCAGATTAGGTTCCGTAAGCAGTGCCCTGCAGAATCCAAATCCTGCAATGGGGCTGTTCTGGAGCCAGTCCAGGGTTTTGTCAAAGTGTGAAACGCCTCCGGTGACAAATACGGGAATATCAACTTCTTCTGCAATTATCTTTGCGTATTCGATAAAATATCCGCCTCTTGTCAGAGGGTATCCATCAAAAATCTGTCCGGACATACTGTTTGCCTTGCCATGAATATTTCCGGACACTTCGATGGCATCAAATCCCATCTCATCCAGTTCCCGGCAGATCGGCAGGACTTCACCAAACGTCAGTCCTCCTTCAAAAAAATCGGAACAGGTTATTTTAATTAAGATTGGAAAATCCTTGCCCGTCGCCTGGCGAATTCCATCATATATTTCCCGGATAATTCGCAGTCTGTTGGACAGGCTGCCGCCGTATTCATCTGTGCGGTTATTATAATAAGGACTTAAGAACTGGTTCAAAAGGTAGGAGTGCCCTCCGTGTATTTGAACAGCATCAAAACCGCTTTCTTTAACACGAGCCGCAGCTTTTACATATGCATTTACCACATAATGAATATCTTCTTTGGTCATAGGAACGCCAACGGTGCCGGTGGATTTTTCCGGAATATCCGAAGGGGCAAATATCTTCCGGCTGCTTGTCTGATAGGTGGTCTTTGTTCCGCCATATGCAAGCTGCATCATTATTTTGGCGCCATACTTATGTACAGACTTTGTTAACGCCTGATATTCTGGGATAAATCTGTCATTGTAAATGCCCATCATTTTTTCATTTGGCTGCTCTTCCTCTAAAATGCGGGCATATCCGGTGCAGATTAAACCAACTTCATTTTTAGCCAGTTCTGTATATATTTTCTTTTGTTTATTCGTGAGATGCCCTTGTTCGTCAGACAGAGCCTCCCAGGTGGCACTTCGCAGGAAACGGTTCCTGCACACCATAGAATTTATCTTAAGAGGTTCAAATAGTTGTTTCATGTTATCAGCTCCAATCAACATAAAAATATAGTACACATTAAATTGTAGACCTAAAAAGCTAAAAAAGCAAGATTTCATTCTGAATTTCATTCTGAAAAAAGTACACAGAGCTCCCGTCAGAACTTCTGTATGGCGGACTGGGAATGTATCAGCCGGACCATGGATAGATAAAAGAAAAACAGTAAAAGTATCACAGCGGCAAAGCAAAGTGTAAATTGCAAAGCAAATATATTAAGCTCAGCCAGAATACCATTTATGAGGTTTACAGGCTGCAGGACATCCCAGCTGTTAAAGCGGAGAAACCGTCCCAGATAGACCCCGAATCCACTCATCAGGGAAACAGCAGATATGCAGATCCAGGAAATAAAAGGCGAAGTAAGTGTTGCGGACATTTTTAAAAACAGCCGGAGGGATTCCAGTCCAAGGATAACCCCGTAGATGCAGCCAATCCCGATGGTAAACATTTTAAACCATGCAAAGATATCCGTATTATATACCGTTTTTCCTTTTTCATAAAGCTCACCTGCTTTTTCTACCCATACCAGGCTGTCGTTGGAAATATGAATGAAATCCGTAATGATATAAATAGAATTTGGAAAAAATAACAGCCAGGATAAAGTAAAAAAAACAGCCCGGTATTTCATTTTTTGATTATAAAAGTATATGGATAATCCAATGAAAAGCAGTGGTAGAGCAGCCAGAAAAACATTCCAGCTCAGCATTAAATAAAGTGTATGGGGGAATTTCAGGTACATCAATATACAGATCAACCAGTATAGGATTACAGGATATATGAGAATATGATAGTTTTTCAATGTTTTTAGCATGTTAGTTCCTCCTTGCAGCACTGCCAGGTTTGCTATCTGCCGCGATGTGATCAGTCAGCGGTGTGATGATATTCTAAATTTTGTATAGGATCATTCTAACATAGGATAGTATGAAAAACTATTAAAATAAACAGGAATTGATAAAAGTTCATAAGACAATTTTATATTTGAAAAGAATCACTACTGGTCAGGAATAATCTCCAAGATAACATAAAAAAGTCGCAGAATCCCGCGAAAATTGGAAAAAAGTACTTGAAAAATTGTCAGCCTTATGATATGATTTTAACTTGTGATATATTATTTATTAATTTCCTTGCTCCCCACGTAGATAGGGGGCCAGAGACCATAAGGAGGTGCCAAGAGCATGAACAAATATGAATTAGCCGTTGTTGTCAACGCAAAAATCGAAGAAGATGTAAGAGTAGCAACTATCGAAAAGGTAAAAGAATATATTACCCGTTTCGGTGGAACAATCACAGATGTTGATGAATGGGGTAAGAAAAGATTAGCTTACGAAATTCAGAAAATGAAAGAAGGATTTTACTACTTCATCCATTTCGAATCTGATTCAACATGCCCAGCGGAAGTTGAAAAACGTATCCGTATCATGGAAAATGTTATCAGATATTTATGCGTAAGACAGGATGCATAGATAGAAAAGAGGAGAAAGTATGAACAAAGTCATTTTAATGGGGCGTTTAACCAGAGATCCTGAGGTTCGTTATTCATCAGGAGAAAATTCCATGGCAGTAGCAAGATATACATTGGCAGTAGACCGCAGATTCAAGCGTGACGGAGAAGCAACCGCAGATTTTATCGGATGTGTTGGTTTCGGAAGACAGGCTGAGTTTGCAGAAAAATATCTTCGTCAGGGTATGAAGATTGCTGTAACCGGACGTATTCAGACAGGAAGTTATACGAACAAAGACGGACAGAAAGTCTACACTACGGATATTGTTGTTGAAGATCACGAATTCTGTGAAAGCAAGAACGCATCTATGGCTGGCGGCGAAGGGGGCATGCAGTCAGCTGCACCATCATCAAGACCGACACCAAGTGCGGCATCAGGAGACGGATTCATGAACATCCCGGATGGCATTGATGAGGAATTACCATTTAATTAAAACGAAAATGAGAAGCAGATCTCATACATTATATGAATTCGAAATTTGTAAAAGGAGGTAACAAACATGGCTTATAATAGAAATGATAGAGGCGGCGATTCTCCGATGAAGAGAAGAGGCGGACGTAGAAGAAAAAAAGTTTGCGTATTCTGTGGTAAAGAGAATAACGAAATCGATTACAAGGATGTAAATAAATTAAAAAGATATGTATCTGAGAGAGGAAAAATTCTTCCTAGAAGAATCACAGGAAACTGTGCGAAACATCAGAGAGCTCTTACTGTTGCAATTAAGAGATCACGTCATATCGCTTTAATGCCATACGTAATGGATTAATCATTAAACGGATATTGAGACCGTCATTGTTTTATACAATGGCGGTTTTTGTGTAGATAAAATAATATTAAATTCAAGACTGCCCGGACAATTCGGAACAATTGTCCGGGCAGTCTGTGTTCAAAACTTGGAATGCTATTATTTGCGGCGGAGTAAAAAAGGAAGAGACTCTATTACGGAGAAGAGAATCATCAGCCCTGCTAATGACAGAACAGGGAGTACACGAAAGCTGTGTATATAAAAGCCTGCATCATGAATTGTTTTTGCGATTGCGACGATCAGGACGGGAAGCATGATAATGGCAAAGGCATTTACACAGAATTTAGTAATCATGGAAGGTATTCCTTTCTATTTTTAGTCATAGACATTTAAGCATATTTTCAGCAAATTGGCAAGTGGTGCGTTCACGAGCACACAATAGTGATTTTGTGTAAAACTTCTGAGGTTTAGGAGGTGAGTGTGTGGAATTTTTGTATATTATAAAAGGTGAAAAGAAGTTTTAGAAGCAATCCTGAGTACACGTTGTTCATCTTGTAAATAAAGAGAGGGTATTTCAGGAAAAGTTTGTTAATAACTTTTTCACGGTTGTTCTTAATTATCAGAAAAAGAAAAGTCAAAGGGGATAGCGGTTGCAGTTTATATGGAAAAAGCATATAATTAGTGACAGAAAATGTAACATAGGAGGAAATTATGGCGGTTACATTACAGCAAATTGCTGATAAATCAGGTGTATCAAGAGGTACCGTAGATCGGGCCTTAAATAACCGTGGAAGGATTAATCCGGAAGTGGCGGAACGGATTAAGAGAATTGCCAGGGAGATGGGATACCAACCAAACAGGGCAGGCAGAGCGCTGGCTATGTCCAGGCATTCCATCAAAATCGGTGTGATTCTCCAGTCTATTGATACCCCTTTTATGCAGCAGGTAAAAGAAGGGGCAGAGGCAGCAAAAGAAGAAGCAAGGCGCATGGGAGCAGAGGTTGAGATCAAGGAAATTAAGGGAATTGATGCTTCCGGTGCTATTTCCTATATGGAAGAATTGAGAAAGAACGGCTGTAATGCCATCGCGCTGGTGCCAAGTGAGGATGAACTGTTAAAAGCGACGGTGGATACTTTTGTCCGGGAATATCGGATACCGGTTGTTACTTTCAATTCAGATATTGCGGGATCGAAACGCCTGTGCTTTATCGGTCAGGATACGCTGCAGAGCGGCAGGACAGCGGCAGGGATTATGAGCGAAATTGTCCGGCCCGGTGGTAAAGTGCTGGTGATATCCGGACATCCTACCAATCAGGGGCATAAAAACAGGGCAAGAGGATTTATGGAGGAATTAAGGGAATGCAGGCAGGATGTAGAACTGCTTGACATTAAATATGCCTATGATGATGATTGGGTAGCTGAAAAAATAACGGAAGAAGCACTGAAGACAACGAAAGAGCTGGCAGGTATTTATCTGGCGGCGTCCGGAACGGAAGGTGTCTGCAAAGTCATTGAACAGTATGGAGTGTCCGGCAGGGTAAAGGTTATTTCCAATGATTTAACAGGAAAAAATGAAGAATATCTGAGAAAAGGGACGATTCAATTTCTGCTGGGACAGGATCCATATGCCCAAGGGAACCACTCCGTTATGATTCTGTTCCATAAACTATTTGACGGCATAGAGCCGGAAAAGGAATATAATTATACAGAAATTGTTATTAAAAACAAATATAACATTTGATGCTTGAAGTTTATCAAGATGAGATGAAGAAATAATAATAATATACCCATTAAAAATTACTGAAAATGAAATAATAGGTAAAAATAACCAAAATATGTGCATGATGTGTTGGCGAAAAAAGCTTTCTCCAAGCATTTTGCACATATTTTATTGCATTTCATATATTAGATAGCAAAATGTTCCAAAAAAGAGACAAACGAATTGTATAAAAAAGCAATTGCGTTCACGCGCACGCGATGATATTATAACCATAACAGAAATGACAAGCTAAATTTATAAAAAGTAAATAATATCAGAAAGGTGGAAAATGTGATGTTAAGAGTTGGAGTTATTGGATGTGGTGGAATGGGTAAGGATCATATTAAGAGGCTTACAGACAAGATTCAGGGGGTAGTAGTTACGGCTGTTTCAGATGTATTTGAAGAGGGGGCAAAGGCAGCGGCGGATATCTGCCAGGCGAAGATATATAGCAACAGCCAGGATTTGATTCATGATTCTGAGGTAGATGCAATTGTAATTACCTCTCCGGGATTTGCACATGCAGAATCGATCTTAGAGGCTATAAAGGCAGGAAAGCCTGTGTTCAGTGAAAAACCCCTTGCCACAACTGCAGAAGATTGCCTGAAAGTTGTAAAGGCGGAAATGGAATCCGGGAAACATCTGGTGCAGGTAGGTTTTATGCGCCGTTATGACAAAGGCTATAACCAGGTGAAGGAAGCACTGGACTCCGGCGAATATGGTGCTCCTTTAATGCTTCATTGCACCCATAGAAATCCTGAGGTGGGTACCGGCTATACCACACCCATGGCAGTGCATGATACCGCAATTCATGAAATAGATGTATTGCACTGGCTGATTGATGATGAGTATGAATCGGCGCAGGTGATAATGCCGGGCTGTACCAAGTATTCTCATTCTGAACTGAAGGATCCGCAGATCATGCTGCTCAGGACGAAAAAGGGAATCTGCATTGATGTGGAGGTCTTTGTAAATTGCAAGTTTGGTTATGACATTAACTGTGAGGTGGTCTGTGAGGACGGCGTGGTGAAGATGCCGGCACCGGCATACCCGGTGATCCGCAAAAATGCGTCATTGTCCACGACCATTGACACCGATTGTTTTGTACGTTTCCGTGATTCTTATGATACGGAGATGCAGAACTGGGTCCAAAATGCACAAAAAGGAATTGTGACAGGACCAACCGCATGGGACGGTTACCTGGCTGCTGTTACGGCAGATGCCCTTGTTAAGGCCCAGGAGACCGGAAAAATAGAGTCAATCATTACCGATATGGAAAAACCGGAATTTTATAAATAAAAATGGAAAGATGGAGGATTGTGATATGAAGATAGGATTTAATGAAGCAACCGCGCTGGAATGCAGGGGACAGTCGCTGCTGGCAGATCTGGAAGCATGTGAGAAATATGGTTTTGATTATATAGAGATACGCTTTGACTGTGTAAAGGATTATCTGAAAGACCACACTTTAGAAGATCTTGCAGAGTGGTTTCAGAATCATCATTTAAAGCCATGGGCTTATAATACACTGATTTTCTTTAACCAACGAGATGAGGAGGGCGTTAAGGAGATTGATGAGGAGACAGAGTTTATTATCAAAGTCTGCCAGGCAATCAATATGAAAATGTTAATTACGGTTCCTTCTTTTGATGTGAAGAACAAATCCATAACGGAGATTAAAGAAGAAGCAGTGGAGAGACTGCGCTATTTATCGGATAAAGTTGGAAATGACATTAAGATTTCCCTGGAATTCTGTGGAGCACCTAATTGTTCCATCAATCAGTTTGGCACGGCTTACGATGTGGTGAAGGAAACAGACCGTGAAAATGTAGGGGTTACGGTAGATACATTTCATTTCCATGAGATGTGTTCCAGACTGGAAGATCTGCAAAATGCAGACGGCAGGAAGATTTTTGCCTACCATTTAAATGACTGTGAGGACCTGCCGCTTGGTTCCTGCGGAGATGACAAACGCCTGTGGCCAGGAGAAGGTGTCGTGGATCATGAGGGGATAGCGAAAGCTTTAAAAGCAATTGGCTTTGACGGGGTGTGTACAATTGAAGAATTCCGCCCGGAATATTATGAAATGACACATGATGAAAACGTGAAAAAAGCTGCAGAAGTTACAAATGAATTTGTGGCGAAATACTTTGCATAGACTTTTATTTCAGGCAGATATAATGCCGGGTGTCAACCGGTAAAGGAGGAGTTAAACCATGAAGATAGCATTTGACGTGGATGTGTTAGCAAAGCAGATGAGTATTAATGATATGGTACACCAGGTGGCGGACTGGGGATATAAGTACATAGAACAGTCTCCCCATCCGCGCATAAATCCATTTTACAAGCACCCGCTTTTTTCCAGGGAATGCGAAATGGAGTATCGGAAGGCACTGGCTGAGACCGGTGTGGAGATTTCCTCATTTATTGTTGTTTACCGCTGGTCGGGGCCCACGGAAGAACAGCGGAAGATGGCAGTGGCAAATTGGAGAAAAATAGTGGAGATCGCAGTAAATATGGGAGTTCAGGTCATCAACACGGAGTTGTCCGGTGACCCGAACCAGCAGGAGATCTGTAACGGAATGTGGTTTCGGTCTGTGGATGAACTGCTGCCCCTGTTTGAAAAAGAAAGAATCCGGGTTGAGATACAGTCTCACCCCTGGGATTTCTGTGAACTAAATAATGAAACCTGTGATCTTGTAAAAAGTTACCGCTCGGATAATCTGAAGTATGTGTATTCGGCACCTCACGGATTTTTCTACGACCAGGGAAAAGGAGATGTACGTTCCATGCTCAGATATGCAGGAGATGATTTGAGCCATGTTCTGTTTGCGGACACTTTTAACCAGACAAAAGATTGCAGATATATTCTGAATCCCCCCTGGCTAAACCGTATGGGAAAAGAAGATGTGGCGGTTCATCAGCATAATCCAATGGGAGAAGGGGATGTGGACTTTTCTGGTATTTTTGACGAGTTGCGGAATATGGACTTTGCAAACAGAACCTTCAAGGCAGGAGGAGAGGCAATCTCCTGCGTATCGATCTTTGGTTATCCGGAAAGGATGGATGTGGAGGCGCCCCGGGCAAGGGAAATTATAGAAAAAGAACTGGAAAAATAAAGCGAGGTAAACGTATGGGGAGAATACCGGAGTTATTGAATTATAAACAAAAAGGAAAAGACATGAATGAGTTTGCCAAAGTTCCGCCAAAAGAAAAACTGGCATATTGCTTTGGCGATCCTGCGCTTACTTTAATGTACACAATGACAACAACCCTGCTGATTTATTTTTATACTAATGTCGTAGGCATTTCAGCTGGTTCCGTAGGTATGATCATGCTGGTTTCCAGGGTATTTGACGGTGTGTCGGATGTGATTATGGGTACTATTATAGACCGGACTCATTCCAAATACGGGAAAGCAAGGATATGGATTTTACGCCTTGCAGTCCCCTACGCTTTAGCGGCAGTTTTTCTGTTTACCATGCCGGGATTAGGTGATATGGGAAAAGTTATTTACGCTTTTGTTACTTATAATATCATGAATACAGTGGTTTATACGGCAATCAGCCAGCCATTTCATGCACTGGGCTCCTTAATGAGCCGGGACCGCAGGGAGAGGGATGTGATCTGCAATATACGCATGATACTTTCCATTACTGCAAGTATGGTTATTACTGCATTTACGCTGCCTCTGATTAATAAGCTGGCAGTAGTGATCCAGAATGAACAGGCTGCATGGATTATAGTAACGGCAGTGTACGCAGCAGTCTCTGTATTTGTGTTGATTAATACTTATATAACTTGCACGGAGCGGGTACAGACTGCGCAGAAGGTAAAAGAAAATATCCCATTTTTAAAAGCCTTAAAGGCCACTGTTACCAATCCATATTTTTTGATTGCATTAGGATTAATGCTTTTCTATACAGTTTACCAGATAATTATTGGGACGGATTTAACATATTACTGCCAGTATGTTCTAAATGATGTAGATCTGGTGATGCCATTATCTGCGGCAGAAAAAATAGCAACCATTGCTGGTATTGCACTGTTGCCCAGAATACTGCCGAGGTTTGGAAAACGAAGTCTCATCTGTGCCGGATGTCTGGTGGGAATTGCAGGGCAGTTAATATTTCTTCTTAATATAACAAGCGTTCCTTTGGGAATTGTAACCTGCATCATGCGTGGGATTGGCATAGCACCGTTTTATGGAGTACAGTATTCCCTGCCGAGTGATGCAATCGAATACGGGCACTGGAAGACCGGGATGCGTATCGAAGGATTGATGTTTTCCTCCATGAGCATGGGGCAAAAAGCCGGTTCCGGATTCACATCGGCAATTATGGGAGCGGTTTTATCCATGGCAGCATTTGATGGATTAAAAGCAACTGCTGCTGAGCAGGCGCCGGCGGCAATAGAGGCAATAAAATCATTCTATCTGTATGTACCCATAGGAATCTGGCTTATCATGTTTCTCATAGCAGCCTGCTATCGGCTGGACAGGAAATATGACCGTATGATGGGTGAATTAATGGCGCGGGATCAAGAGGCCTAGAGCGTGTTTTAAAATTAAAAGTTGCACAAAACAAATGTTTTGCATCTCCGT
>NZ_JAWYAJ010000289.1:16920-24751 GCF_034124845.1 Robinsoniella sp. | reverse complement strand
ACTGAATGCGATATTTATATATTTTATTAATAAAGCTTCTGTTCGACGTCCCATTCGTGATTCCGGCTGCCTTCACTGCAAGAGCAGCCGAATAGGCTCCATGCTGGATTGAGTAGCTGAATACACTTCCTTTTACCACATCAGGGCGGAACTTAATGTTAATGCCCATATTCATCAGGTATCTTTCTGTTTCATCATAGTATTCCTGTTTTGCAAATTCATCCTGATATGCAGCAAAGATTTTAGGTGCTCTGGCGTATATAGTCTTCCATGCCCGGAAAAATTTCTGGTTACCTTTCAGCTTTGCCTTATTTTTATCGGTAACAGCATACGCCGCATATGGTTGAAATTCTTTAAACGTAATTGGATCTTTGGAATAACAGTATTTTACCAATGGAAGCAGGGAATAGCGATAATCAAACTGATACTTTCCACAGGCATTTCCATTGTCTCCCCCAGTCTGTCCATAAGCCTCCGGCCCGGATTCATATTTCGTAAAGAATAACATTTCCTGGGACACTGACCCGCCGCCGCTTGGATCATTTACATTCTGATTACATTTTCCGCTGGAATCAACCTGATAGGTAACTCCATTCACGGTTATTGTTGTACTTTTATACATTATTCCATTATCACCAAAATAATACAAAGCACCTTCAATATTCTGCAAGCCCTTTACCATAATGCCGTTACTAGTAAAATAATATGTATTTCCGCTGATATTCTGCCATCCTGTAGCTGATTTACCATCGCTCTGGAAGTAATACTGTGCATTGTTAACCGTCTGCCAGCCCTTTTGCATCACACCGGTTGCAGAGAATAAATAATATTTTCCGCCCATTTTACGCAGACCTGTAAATGCATAACCGTCTTTATTGGTCTTACGGAAATAATACCGGTTCCCTTTTATGGTCCGGAAACCAAATTTCATCGCTCCGCTGCTGTCAAAGTAATATCGCTTTCCACTGATCTTACGCAGACCGGTAAGCATGATACCATTTTTGTTGCAATAGTATTTTTTCCCTTTAACTGTAAAAAACCCAGTCTTCATTTTACCGGAACTGGTGTAATAGTACCATTTCTTTCCGATCTGATACCAACCCTTGCGGAAATTAGGAATCCATTTTCCATCTGCCCCCACAAAATACTTTTTCCCGTTGCTTACGACCCACTTATTTTTTACCATGATGCCTTTTGAGTTGACATAGTAATCGCCGATCCAGCGGTTTCTTAATTTTTCACCATTACTAATATAATAGTAATTCCCTTTTGCAGTCTGTCTCCAATCCGCTTTCGCATTCAATGGCTGAGTTACGATAAATGCGACGAACATCACTGCGACAGCTGTTAATATCTTTTTTTTCACTTGTAAAATCTCCCTGTGCAATCTTCATCATACGATGTTAATAAGTTCTGCGGAAATAATGGTCACCGATCTTTAACGGTCCCCATACTCCAGTTGTAAAATACAGATATCCAGGTACATTATTCACTCCCGAAAGAGCATCTTTTGCAGCCTTGATACATTCGGATGGCACAGCCTGACCGCTTTCTAACATCCAGCTCAGCATTCCATTCATTGCAGGCGTAAACTGCCCGCTTTGATATACGACCTCCTGTATCGTATCCGGGAAACTGCTGTCATGGACCCGATTTAAAATCACATTCGCCACAGCCAGTTTTCCTTCATAGGACTGATTCCCTGCTTCCAGATAAGTGATTGCAGACAACAGCCGTACATCTTTTGTATTCCGAATTTTTCCAGGAACTTTTTTGCCGTTTTTACCGACATAATACATACCCACCCACTGGTTCCTGACCATAACTCCATTCTTGCCATAGTAGTAGTCTCCTACCCATTGGTTCGAAATACGCCCTTTCTCGTAATCGCAATAATACCATTTCTTCTTTACCTTAATTCGTCCGGTTTTCAGCCATCCCTTGGAATCAAAGTAAAAATATTTACCATCAATTCTTTTCCATTTGTTCTTCACGTACTTTTTTCTGACCGTATTCTCGGAAGAAACTGTAAATTTCCAGCGGTCTCCTTTGTAGCGTTTCCATGCTGCCTCGCTGTCCATTGACAGTGAAGCCAGTAAAACAAACAATAGAACCAATGATAATATTCTTTTAAATTCTTTCATACTCGTTCCTTTCGTGAAACTCCCCGTGGAACCCCTCGTATATTTATTACGATTATATTAAGAATATGAAGATATTATAAAGCATCTGCTAGTATTTGTCAATTTTTTGTTTCATTTCTATTTCGACAGAAACAGCCGCATGTTACTGTACACTCCGTGACCAGTAACTGCACAGTACTGTCTGAACAGAAACAGCGGCATCCGAAATTAATCGAATGCCGCTGCATATGCTGACAGCCTATATAATGATACAAATCAGGCTTCCATTAGACTCATTTACAATCTTCTTCATGGTATCCTGCAGTTTCGTCTGGCTCTCTTCTCCAATCTTGGCAAGCTTGGTATGAATTCCATCGTCTACCAGCTGCTCAATTGATTTACCGAAAATATTCGTATTCCAGATTCCGTCCTTGGCGCTGTTTTCATTGATAAAGGACATGAGATCCTGCGCCTGCTGCTCACTGCCCACAATGGGGGCAATTTCAGTTTCTATGTCAGCCCGGATCAAATGTACCGATGGGCTGGCTGCTTTGATTTTTACGCCGAATTTACTGCCCTGTTTAATAACTACCGGAGCGTCCAGAACAATTTCTTCCTGTTTCGGCGTAATAATACCATAGCCGGTATTTCTGACTGCCTCCAGGGCATTTTCTACTTTCTCATATTCGCCCTTTTTCCGGGAAAGTTCTTTAATGATAGCAAGAAGCTGGTATTCGCCCTGGATCGGAACTCCCGCCATATCACTGAGCATCTCGTAGTAATATGTATCGTCCAGATCTATGCGGACTTTGGCAGTTCCCTGGGACAGCTCAATCGCATCAAGCTTCACGTTATTGATAAAGTCATAGTCCATCTGCAGTGCATCATTGGAAATATCCCGGATATGCTGCATTTTCTTCATGATTTCCCGAATGCTCTTAATCAGGCTTTCCTTGATTACATGATCGCTTGGCAGCATCTCCACCCATTTTGGCACATAAAATTCTATTTTTACCAATGGGAATTCGTATAATACCTGTTCCAGGATTCTGGTTACATCTTCTTTTTTCAGCTGCTCGCAGTTTACCGGCATAGCCGTAACCCCATAAGTATCAAAAATGTAAGAGGCTGCCTGCTTTGCTTCTTCTCCGTAAGGACGTTCCGAGTTCACCAGTACCAGGAAGGGTTTCCCGATATTTTTCAATTCGGTAATGGCACGTTTTTCCGGTTCCAGATAATTCTCTCTTGGTATTTCCCCAAATGTTCCATCACAGGTAACAACTAATCCGATGGTCGCGTGATCACGGATAACTTTTCTCGTTCCGATTTCCGCTGCCTGGGTAAATGGAATTTCTTTTTCCGACCAGGGTGTCTTCACCATACGGACTTTCTCATTGTCATCCATTCCGGCTGCACCTTTTACCATGTAGCCTACGCAGTCGATCAGCCGCATTCTTACATCCACGTCTTCTGATAAAGACAGTTTGGCAGCTTCTTTTGGTATAAATTTCGGTTCTACCGTTGTAATAGTACGTCCTTTACCGCTGGTTGGCATTTCATCTGTTGCAATCGCCTTGTCATTTTCTTTTAACGCAGGCAATACCATCAGTTCCATAAATCTACGGATGAAAGTAGATTTTCCTGTCCTTACAGGCCCGACTACGCCGATGAAGATCTCACCTCTGGTACGGGCTTGTATATCTTTGTATAAATTGAATTCTTCCATTAAAATACCCCCTCTATATACTGGTATAGTATATGCAGAGGGGGCCAATGATAGAATCACTGATCGTATCATTTTTCAAAATGAATTCTGGCAAAGTACCTGCTTTATTCTTCTCCCGGCATCTTCCAGCTGTGATGATCGGTATGCAGCAGTTCATGGGCACGATGTGACAGCGGACGCTGCAAATAATGCTGGTAGCACTGTACAATAGACGGATTCTCATGGGAGAACCGTACATCGCTGACCTGATCCAGTCCATAGAGATTTGCCGCACGCACTTCCGCCAGCTCTTCTCCATCCTGAATTGGCTGGCCGCCGCCGCCGGAGCATCCGCCCGGGCATGCCATGATTTCTACGAAGTCGTAGTCAGCCTTTCCTTTTCGGATTGCCTTTATCAACTCCCTGGCATTACCAAGCCCACTGGCAACCGCTACACGCAAGGGTGTACCAGCCAGATCAAAGGTTGCTTCTTTCCATCCTTGCATACCACGGACATCTTTAAATGCGTCGGGATCCGGATTTTCATTGGTAACGAAGTAATAAGCGGTACGAAGCGCTGCTTCCATAACGCCGCCCGTTGCACCAAATATTACACCTGCACCGGAACCAATGCCAAGTGGCATGTCAAATTCTTCCTCTTCCAGTTCTTTTGCCGCAATATGTTCCGCGCGGATCATCCGGTCTACTTCTCTGGTGGTAAGTACGACATCCACATCCGGACCGGCACCGGCATCATTGATGGTCGGTATGGCGCACTCATGCTTTTTCGCAAGACATGGCATAATGGAAATGGAATAAATTCTGGAAGGATCTACCCCAAGCAAGTCCGCATAATAACTCTTCGCCATTGCTCCGAACATCTGCTGGGGCGATTTAGCGGTGGACAGCTGGTCTACCATATCCGGATATTGTGCCTTTAAGAAGCGCACCCATCCCGGACAGCAGGAGGTAAACATGGGGAATTTTTCTTTCTCTTTGTTTTCCACTTTCTTCAAAAATTCACTTGCCTCTTCCATAATCGTAAGATCCGCGGAAAAGTCTGTATCAAAAATATAATCAAATCCCATCTTGCGAAGGGCTGAAACCAGGCGGTTTACAGTGGCAAATTCACGATCCAGTCCCAAAGGCTCGCCCCAGGCTGCACGAACGGAAGGTGCAATCTGCACTACCGTAATCTTATCCGGATCTGCCAGGGCATCAAATACCCGGTCTGTATCATCTCTCTCCCGAAGTGCTCCAACCGGGCAATGGGTAATACACTGTCCGCAGAGGGTACAGTCCGCCTCTTCCAGCGTACGGTTACCTGATACGTCTACTGTGGTACGGGAACCGGTATTTGCCAGATCCCATACATTCAGACTCTGAATCTTATCACACACCTGAATACAGCGCATACATTTAATACATTTCTCATAATTGCGAAGCAGCGGAAATTCCTTTGACCCTTTTATATGGGACAGTTTCGTCTGATAAGGTATGTGATAGATACCCAGGTCGTTGGAAATTTTCTGAAGATTACAGTTTCCGCTTCTGACACAGGAAGGACAGCTGCAGTCATGCTGGGATAATATAAGTTTTACATTGGTCATTCTGGTTTTACGGACTTTGGGACTGTTGGTATGGATTACCATGCCGTCTTCCACCACGTTGTTACATGCAGTCACTAACTTTGTGATTCCTTCCACTTCTACAACGCAGACTCTGCAGGCTCCGATTTCATTGATTTCTTTTAAATAGCACAGAGTCGGGATATGAATTCCTGCACTTCTAGCTGCTTCTAAAATGGTAGTGCCTTCAGCCGCTTCGATCTGCTGTTTATCAATTGTCAAATTTACCATTTTTCTATCCTCCCTCCTTTAAATACACCAAATCCAAAGTGATCGCACCGCAGGCATCTTCTGGATTCCTGACATGCTTCTTCATGAGTCATGCCGCATTCAATCAGTTCAAAATCATCTTTCCGCTCGGAAGCATCCCGTTCTTTCATGGTAACTCGTCCACAGGCATTTCTGTCGTCCAGCCTGATTTTCGGAATCTCTACATCTGATTTAATGGAGTGTTTAAATCCAAGGTATTCATCGATATTGGCAGCAGCCACTTTACCGGCTGCAATTGCACGGATTACCGTTGCCGGTCCTGTCACGCAGTCACCGCCTGCAAATACGCCCGGTATATCTTTAATTCCGCTCCAGCTGAGGGCTTCAATAACCCCGCGTTTAACGGGAATACCATATTCTTCAAAAGCTTTGGACTCAATACCCTGTCCGATTGCCACAATTACCATATCGCAGTCCAGGCGTACTTCTTCCTGGGAAGCAGTGGCCGGTGCCGGTCTTCCTCTTTGTACCAGTCCGATAATCTGAGGCTGAACCCAGAGTGCACAGGCATTTCCGTCCTCATCCTGTTCGATTCGAAGTGGTGCCTGAAGTTCCAGTACCTCGCACCCTTCTGCAATGGCACCCTGTACTTCTTCCGGCATCGCAGTCATATCTTCTATACGTCTGCGGTAAACGATTCTTACTTTTTTCGCACCAAGGCGTACGGCTGACCTTGCAACGTCCATTGCCACATTACCGCCGCCGACTACAATAATGTCTTTTCCGTCAAAATCGGGCATTTCATTATCACCGATACTTCTTAGCATTTCCACTGCAGATACCACTCCTGCTGCTTCTTCTCCTTCAATACCGATCTTTTTATCAATATGAGCGCCGATTGCTATATAGACCGCATCAAACTGGTTGCGGATATCGACGATATTGGGATTTTCCCCAACTGTTACTTCCGTTTTAACTTTGACTCCGATAGATAACAGTTCCTCTATTTCCTTATCCAGAGCAGTACGCGGCAGCCGGTAATTAGGAATTCCATAACGAAGCATACCGCCCAGTTGTTTTCTCTGTTCATATATTGTGACTTCATGTCCCATGAGAGCTAAATAATAAGCCGCACTGATTCCGCCCGGTCCGCCTCCAATGATTGCAACCTTTTTACCGGTTGCTTTCGCCGGCTTCGGAACCGGGACATCACCTGCATGATCAATTGCATAGCGTTTAAGTCCACGGATATTAACTGCATCATCTATCATATTCCTGCGGCATCTTGCCTCACAGGGATGTTCACAGATCAAAGCACATACAGAAGGCATAGGATTATCTTTACGGATCAATGCTACCGCATCGGCATACCGTTCTTCGGCCACAAGAGCTATGTATCCGGGTATATCTACTCCCGCCGGACACAGGGCAACACATGGTACCGGCTGATTCAACTCACAGGTACATCTTCCACGCAGTATGTGTTCTTCAAAATCATCTCTGAATCCATGAACTCCCTTTAGCACCATATTCGCTGCTTCATAGCCAATTGCACAATCTGCGGAATAATAAATGCTTCTTGCTGTTTCTTCAATCAAATCAATCGTTTCCATCTTTGCTTTGCCATCCAGAACATCTTCCAGCAAACATTGAAGCTGCCCTAAGCCTACTCTGCAGGGAACACACTTCCCGCAA
This sequence comes from Robinsoniella sp., assembly GCF_034124845.1. Taxonomy (NCBI): domain Bacteria; kingdom Bacillati; phylum Bacillota; class Clostridia; order Lachnospirales; family Lachnospiraceae; genus Robinsoniella; species Robinsoniella sp. The sequence goes on along the minus strand of NZ_JAWYAJ010000289.1, from coordinate 17,390 downwards.
GTCTGTGCATGACAGACCTTAAGGAAAGACACCGCCAGGTCTACCGGACACAATCCGGGAGGGCTGGCAACGATTCTGCGTTCCAGGTCTTTGTAGAGCTCTTCGACTGTGGTCTGGGCCTGATTTCTAGTAATAATACTAAGCCTGCTCATATTTCTTCCATCTCCGTTTCTTAAGTTTTCTTTTGTTATTTAAATAACACAAGGAGGGACTAACCCTTTCGGGCAGCCCCAAATTGTATTTATTTACCTGATTACGTTTCCTGATTATGCAATAACTGATGGACTTTTCCTTTCAGCAGTCCATCGTATAACGGTGCAATTAACGGATTTTCATCCGACTTCTTGATGATCGTTATATTATCTGCATTATATAAGCCTCTTTCTCTGGCATTTTTCGTACGGTCACCTGCTCTGGTAGGCTGACCGCCTCCCATGATACATCCTCTTCTGCATGCCATTACCTCGATG
>NZ_JAWYAJ010000289.1:0-16910 GCF_034124845.1 Robinsoniella sp. | reverse complement strand
GGTAATCTGCTTCCCCGTTTTTCACACGTTCCATCACATCTCTTGCATTGGCAAGACCGCTTACAATACAGATCTTCAGCTCAGTTCCATTGTACGGTACCGTAACTTCTTTGATGCCTTCTTCTCCACGTACCCCGCATTCTGCAATTGCATCCAGGGACGCTTTGTCATGCTCATCTGTCAGACGCCTTAATACGGCCTCTGTCACACCTCCCGTTACTCCAAAGATCATTCCTCCTCCGGATCCAAATCCAAACGGCATATCACATGCCTCAGGATCCAGGGTTTCAAATTCAATGCCGGAGTTACGGATCATTCGTATTAACTCTGTTGTAGTGATAACTAAATCGGTATCTTTTTTCCCTTTTGTATAACTATTTGCTCTGTTGGCTTCCATCTTCTTCGCCGTACATGGCATGATGGATACCATAATCGTCTTTTTCCCGTTTGCATTCTTAGGGTGACGGTAAAATTCTTTCACAACTGCGGAGAACATGCCCTGCGGGGATCTGCAGCTGGAAATATTTTTCACATATTCCGGATACTGGTCATGTACAAATTTCACCCATGCAGGACAACAGGAGGTCAGCAGCGGAAGGTTCTCACCTTCTTCGATACGCTCCAAGAATTCTTCTGATTCTTCCATAACAGTCAGATCGGCACTAAATGCCGTATCGTAAACTTCATCAAATCCCATGCGGTGAAGTACATTTACAATCTTGCCCATTACGCTTCTGCCTTTTGTCAGGTTGAACGCATCTCCTACGGCAACCCTTACAGCCGGTGCAATTTGAGCAACCACGCGCACATCTTTATCCGCAATGGCATCCCAGACTTCATCCACATTGGTACGGATACTGATCGCTCCGGTAGGACAGTAAATACGGCACTGACCACAGTTTACACAATCTGTTTCCGCAATGGTTTTATTAAATGCCGGCATAACCATGGCGTCTGTTCCACGAAATGCAAATCCCAATGCTCCGATTCCCTGGATTTCTTCACAGGCACGTACACAGTCTCCGCAGAGAATACATTTATTCGGATCACGGACGATGGATGGTGAACTGTTATCCACTGGTCTGATTTCACGGGTATTCTGGAAACGTACATTGGTAACGCCCATTCTGTGGGCTAATTCCTGCAGTACACACTCCCCGCTCTTTACGCAGGTAGTACAATCTCTGCAGTGGGCAGCTAACAGCAATTCCACGATTAATTTCCGATGTTTTTTTATTCTTCCGGTATTGGTGTAAATCACCATCCCGTCTCTTGGTTCTTCTGAACAGGAAGCAAAGGTTCTTCCTCTGTCGTCTTCCACGGTACACAAGCGACAGGCGCCAAAAGTAGAAACTTCTGAATGATAGCACAAAGTAGGTAATGAAATACCGGCCTTTCTAATCACAGAAAGGACATTCCGCTCGTCGGTAAATTCTACTTTTCTACCGTCTATTGTCATAAATCCCATATATAATCCCTCCTATGCTTCGATGTAGATTGCATCAAATGCGCAGTTGTCCTTGCAGGCACCGCACTTAATACAAAGGTCATTGTTGATCGTATATGCTTCTTTTAACTTTCCGGTAATTGCTGCTACAGGGCAGAACTTCGCACACTTGCTGCATCCTTTACAGAATTCCGGATTAATGTGATAGGATCGCAATGCCTCACAGGTCTTAGATGCACATTTCTTATCAACAATATGCTCTACATATTCTTCACGGAAAGTTTTCAGGGTACTTAAAACAGGCAGGGGAGCACTCTTGCCAAGTCCGCAAAGAGCCATGCTCTTAACCATCTCAGCCAGTTCTTCCAGCTGATCCAGATCTTCCAGTTTTCCGTCACCGGCTACGATTCTCTCCAGTATTTCCAGCATCCGTTTTGTTCCCTCACGGCATGGTACACATTTACCGCAGGATTCTCTCTGGGTGAAGCTCATGAAGAAACGGGCTACTTCTACCATACAGGTATGTTCGTCCATAACAACCAGTCCGCCGGAGCCAACAATTGCACCAAACTTCTTAACAGAATCGAAATCCAGTCCTACATCCAGATGTTCTTCCGTCAGACAGCCGCCGGAGGGACCTCCGATCTGAACAGCCTTAAATACTCCGTCATTTTTTACACCGCCGCCAATATCATAAATGATCTCACGCAGGGTCGTTCCCATTGGAACTTCGATCAGCCCTGTATTTTCGATTGCACCGGTAATGGAAAATGTCTTGGTTCCCGGACTTCCTTCTGAGCCAATGGTTCGAAGCCATTCGCCGCCTTTTAAAATAATCTTAGGCACGTTGGCAAACGTTTCTACGTTATTTAAAACGGTTGGTTTTTCCCACAGTCCCTTTTCTACCGTTCTGGGCGGTTTTACACGGGGCATTCCACGGTTTCCTTCAATAGAAGCCGTCAGTGCACTGCCCTCGCCGCAGACAAAAGCGCCTGCCCCGCGGTTAATATGAAGGTGGAAACTGAAATCACTTCCCATAATGTTATCACCCAAAAGGTGGTATTCTTCTGCCTGCTGAATCGCCATACGCAGCCTTGCTACGGATAATGGATATTCTGCCCTTACATAAATATAGCCTTCATGGGATTCTACCGCATAGGCTGCAATAATCATACCTTCTATTAATTTAAACGGATCCCCTTCCATCACGCTTCCATCCATAAAAGCACCGGGATCACCTTCATCGCCGTTACAAACGACATAACGGACTTTTTCTTTCTGCCGCGCTACCTGTTTCCACTTTCTGCCTGCGGGGAATCCGCCGCCGCCACGGCCTCTGAGTCCGGATTTGTCAACCTCTTCCACAACCTCTTCCGGTTTCATTTCAAATATCGCTTTTGCAAGGGCATTAAATCCGCCGCATGCTATGTATTCATCTATCGATTCAGCATCAATATTTCCACAATTCTCAAGTACAATCCGTGTCTGTTTTGAAATAAACGGGATATCCTTTGGTTGGGCAAATACTTTGTCCTTTTTATGATAAAACAGACGTTCTACCGGTTCCCCTTTCATAACGGTACGGTCGAATATTTCCTTACAATCCTCTAACTGTACCTTCACATATTGGAAATTATATGGTTCAATTTTCATTAAAGGACCTAATTCACAAATTCCCTGGCATCCGCTTTTTACTACGCCGATGTGCGGAATTTCTCTTTGCATCTCTACTACAACGCCTTCCAAATCACCGCAAAGCTCTTTCATACGTTCGTATATTTTTTCAGAACCGGTTGCAATGCAGCCGGTGCCGGAACAGACCAGAATTCTGCAGGAATAAGATTTAATCACTTCTTTGGAATCTTTTCTATGTTTTTCTAATGTTTTCTTGCTATCAATGATCATACGCCTGCACCTCTCAATTCCGCAATTAATTCCAATGCTTTCTCCGGTGACATCGTGGGATGTACTTCATTATTAACGGTCAGCGTGGGTGCCAGTCCGCATGCTCCAAGGCAGGATACCGTCTCCACGGTAAACAGCATATCGTCAGTTGTATGCTTTTTCTGACTAAGTCCCAGTTCTTTAAAAAGTGCTTCTAAAATGGGTGCTGATTTTCGCACATGACATGCTGTCCCATCACAAACTTTGATGACATACTTCCCTTTTGGTTCAAAAGAAAAATTTTCGTAAAAGGTAGCAACACTATAAGCTTTTGCCTCTTTCACTCCTATTTCTTTTGCCACATACGTAAGCAGTTCGCCCGGCAGATATCGGTATTCACCCTGAATATCCTGCATAATGGGAATTAACGAACTGGCTTTTTTGCCATAATGTGCGATGATTTCGTCTGTTTTTTGGTAAAATGACTGATCAAGCATCCGCAATCCTCCTTCTTCCTCTAAAATGTCCTTATATATCTTGTCCATATATATTGATCATATTATACCTTATATCATTAAATTGCACAATACCAATTCCAAAAGTTAATAAATTAACTTTAATTCACACAAGTCAGGGTGTGCAGATGAGGGAAATAGATTTTCATACAGAAATGAGTTTGTTATAAATGCACAAAAAAAGAACAGCTGATTTTTGCGGGAAATCAGCTGTTCTTCTGATCTATACAGATTTGCGGGAACCTGCACACATCGTTTAGTCATGACACTTATTCTCTTAGAATCTTTGCGGAGGTCATCTAAAAGATGTTATGAATACAACGGTCATGAAGGAGGTATTTTGTGAATTTATATATGCTTTGAGATTCATCGCAATCTGCGTGTCTATCAATCTTTTCCAGCATTGATAAACCAGGCTCTCATCAGTTTCTACAATAAAATATGCCTGCTCACCCTAAGCCGACACCTGATACAGATTCATGTATTACAATTTAATATGTATATACACAAAACTGGCTGGATGTTTCGCTCTTCACGGAAGCGCATCTCATACATTAAGCAGGTTTCCTGACTTACAGATCATCGTTTGCCTTCTCCTTCTCACACAATGGGTTATGCAATGGATTATGAAGGTTCACTCCCTGAATACAGTGACCGGATCGCTTAGGATTCTCACCTAATTCCCTCTTCTAAAATTAATACCCTTCGTCCTGATATTAATCTTAGCACTTAATATAGCAATATTAAATTACACAACTATATTATAAGCATGGTTCAGGGATTTGTCAATTACAATTTTAAAAATTTGATATTTTTTGGAATTATTTTATATTTTCTATTATTTTTCATAAAAACCCATAATTATTTTTAGCTGTAACCTGCAAATTATTCTATAATATCTCCAAAGTATGGTGAAAAATTGCGTACTTGCAGCCAGCTTAAAAATAAAAACGTTCTTTCCAGGTGATGAAAATTCACCTGTGCAAAGAACGTTTTTTATAACTCTTCTGCTATTTTTTAAGCATTCAGAGATGTGATGATGGCATCTTTTAATTCTTCTACATTTGCAAGCCCCGCCGGCTTTAACGTAGATTTAATAGAAACTTCTCCCAGGATCTCGATTTCCTTCATTTCCTCTAGGATTTTCTTCACCTGTTTGGAAGCGGTAGGTGCCCAGGTGCCGTTATCCAGGAGACCGACTTTACGGTTACGAAGCCCAAGTGCTTTCATATCCAGAAGGAAGGATTCCATAGATGGGTAGATTCCTCCGTTATAGGTAGGTGTAGCTACGACGATATGGCTGCAGCGGAATGCTTCGGCAATTAAATGGGACACATGGGTTACGGAAGCGTCATAAACGGCAATATTTTTCACGCCTGCGTCCGCAAGAGACATGGCCAATACATTGGCTGCATTTTCCGTGTTGCCGTACATGGAACCATAGACAATCATCACACTGTTATCTTCCGGCTCATAGCGGCTCCATTTATCATACTTATCAATGAAATATCCCAGATCGCTTCTCCATACGGGGCCGTGAAGAGGACAGATCATTGCTATATCCAAAGTCGCTGCTTTTTTCAGCAGTGCCTGTACCTGTACGCCGTATTTTCCAACAATATTGGTATAGTATCGTCTGGCATCCTCCAGCCAGTCCCGGTCAAAATTCATTTCGTCATTAAAAATATTACCGTTTAATGCTCCGAAAGTTCCAAATCCGTCTGCGGAGAACAACACTTTTTCGGACTGTTCATAAGCTACCATTACTTCCGGCCAATGTACCATAGGTGCCATAAAGAACTGCAGGGTATGTACTCCAAGGGAAAGTTCTTCTTTTTCTTTCACTTCAATTACTTTTCCTTCCAGATCCATTTCATAGAACTGTTTTATCATTTGTACGGTCTTGGCATTTCCAACCAATTTCATTTCCGGATATAACCTGACCAGAACTTCAATATTTGCACAGTGGTCCGGTTCCATATGATTGATGACTAAATAGTCCAGTGTTCTGCCATCTAATACATATTGAACATTCTCAATGAACTGGCGGCTGATGGAAAAATCCACGGTATCCATTAGTGCTGTTTTTTCATCCATAATTAAATAGGAATTATAAGATACTCCTCTTGGAATGGGGAATAAATTTTCAAATAAGGCAAGTCGTCTGTCGTTTCCGCCTACCCAATAAATGTTGTCCGTTACTTTTCTTGTGCAATGCATAGGTATCACCACGTTCCTTTCCAGCTTCTATATTGTACTTCAGTACTTTCCTTTTAGATTGTAACATTTATTCAAATAATTGCAAGAGATAAACACTTTAAATTTCCTTTCTCCATGAATTTTAGGAATATTTGTCGAAGGAAACGGCATTGGAATGGGTAGTTTATACAGCAAGCACAAATTTTAAACACCCCTGATATAATTCTCAAGCGCAGTCTGAACGATCTTATCCCCTTTGATCCGTTCCCCCGCTTCATCGAAATAAAATATATGTTCATATGGTAAGCAGACATCTGCAAGTTTATCCTGGTCTTCCCACAGGCAGACGGACTTCACCTTAATATTCCCGATTCCTGTTCTCACACTGTAAATGCTGTCACTTCCCAGCTGCTCTACAGTCTGGATTTCACCATTCAGATGAATCCCATCCGCCAGCGGTTGATTTAAGGCGATGTGTTCCGGCCGCACCGCAACGCTTCCCATCTCCCACTTGATAATATTCGCCGGGGGTGATCCGATGAATCCGGCTACGAAGACATTCCTCGGATTGGTATAAATCTCTTTTGGAGTCCCCTGCTGCATGACGATTCCCTGATTCATGATTACAATATTGCTCCCCATAGACATTGCTTCCACCTGATCGTGGGTTACATACAGAAAAGTAGTCTTCAGCTGCTCATACAGCATGGTTATTTTTTCCCGCATCTGGTTTCTGAGCTTGGCATCCAGGTTGGATAAAGGTTCATCCATCAGAAATACTTTGGGATTTTTAACTACCGCCCTTGCAAGTGCCACCCGCTGCCGCTGTCCCCCTGACATCTGTGCGGGATGCTTATTAGCCTGATCGGTTAATTCCACCATTTCCAGTGCCTTTTGTACCTTTTCTCTCCGTTCCATCTTTGGAACTTTTTTAACCTTCAGCCCGTATTCTACATTTTCACGCACTGTCATGTGAGGATACAGGGCATAATTCTGGAATACCATCGCCAGTTCTCTGTCTTTTGGTTCTTCCTTCGTTACCGGTCGCTCTCCAATGCAGATATCCCCTGCATCCGGCTTTTCAAGACCTGAAATAATTCGCAGCAATGTAGATTTTCCACAACCGGATGGTCCTAACAGCACCGTAAAGGAACCGTCCGGTATATGGATCGATATCTCTTTTAATACCTGAATATCCTTAAAATTCTTTACGATATTTTTCACTGCCACACTGCTCATCCTACATTTCCCTCCATTTTCATTTGGATAACATACCGCTCATCCACGGTGAGATCCAGGCTTTCCAAATATTTGCCCACACTGCCATATTTTGATTTCAGGTATTCTATGGTCTGCTCCATCTCCCGGGGGCTGGATGCGAACAAATACTCCGGCAATTCAATGCCTGCCCGCTTTAACTGTTCCTTCTGGCTTTTAAACAACGGCCGGATATTTTCTTCGCTGACTGCATAATCCGCAATAATCCATTTTTCCTCTACTCCGGCAAGCTCCAAGAGCAACATGGCAATTACTCCGGTGCGGTCTTTTCCGGCGGTACAGTTAAATACCACTGCCCGCTGGGGATATCCCGCAATAATGCGCAGTACTTTTGCAATCTCATCCTTACTGTTTTCCAGGAGGTCTATGTAAAGTCCGGCCATACTCTCTGGAAATCCACCCTCAAATCCTCCCGACTGAACCTGGTCCAGCAGCGGCACCCGGTGATAATCCACATCCGTGGCATTGCAAAACACACAAGGCAGCATTTCCACTTCCTGATCGCTTCTTAAGTCAATCACTGCCGTGATACCCGCAAGTTTGAGCTTTTCCTGATCTTCTTGGGTGAGGCTGTGCAGTCCATCTGCCCGGAAAAGTTGATTCTGTACTAACTTTTTCCCCCTGGAATTGGTGTACACCCCTAAATCCCTCACATTGTATGCCATTTCTAAATCCAGGGGTTTCGATACTTCCTGATGATTCAACATGATTTCATCCTCCATCTGCTTTTTTTCGGATCGTGTGTTATCTTTCGATCCCCCATTATTTTATTCCCCATTTCATAAACGAGTCTACGATATTTTTCTGCAAAACCATATAGATCAGAAAAATCGGAATACAGGATACTGTGGTTGCCGCCATCATAGATCCCCACAGATTCACATCGGAACTTACGAACATTTTAAGTCCGATCTGAATCGGTGCCTCATCCAGCTTCTTGGCAATGAGCATCGGCCACATGTAATCATTCCAGGAATTGATAAACAGCAGGATACCCAGAGATGCAATGGAGGCTTTCATGCTTGGCAGGACAATATCCTTTAAGATCTGAATCTCCCCGCTCCCATCCATTCTGGCGGCATCAATCAATGCTCTTGGAAAGGACTGGAACGCCTGGTACATGGAAATACAGGCAAATGCTGATGCCAGATAGGGCAGCACAATACCTAGCAGCTGACCATTCAGGCCCATATTATTGATCTGCGTATAATTGGGAACCATAATCGCCTGGAAAGGAATCAGCCAGGTTAACGTTAAAAGTCCATAGACCAGCCCTTTCCCTCTGAATTCCCATCTGGTAAGGGCGTAGGCAGCCAATACCGAGGTAAATACCTGCCCGGCTGTTTCAATCATACTGATGATTACGGAATTAAAGAGCATTTTTAAAATCGGCATTTGAGAAAATGCATAAAAATAGTTTTCCAATGTAACGTTTTTGGGAAAGGGCAGGTAATGAAAGATCTCCGCCTCGCCCTTTAAGGAGGATATCATCATCCAATACAGCGGAAAAATTGCCAGAAAGGATAACAGGATCAAAAGACCATGCTTGACACCATTTAACATTCTACGCTTCACCATCTGTAAAACCTCCTAATTATCATAAAAGGCATATTTTTTCGTCAGCCTCTGCATCGTCAGTGCGATGATGCCAAATACAATGAGAAACAGGGTTGCCGCTGCCGCACACAGTCCAACATTCAGATCCCCGAATGCGAACTTATACTTCATATAATAGATGTTGGTAGAAGTTGCAAAGGGTCCTCCCTGGGTCAGCACATCTATGTAGGCAAAGGACCACTGGCTGGAAAACAATACACTGACCATCAACATCAGCATTGCCGTAGGCGACAGCAATACCAGCGTCATGTCAAAAAACCGCCGGATACTTCCTGCACCGTCCAGTTTCGCAGCCTCGTAATACTGTGTATCAATTCCACTTAAGGCGGAGGAAAACATCAGAGTACTAAATCCAATCATTTTCCATCCTGAAATGAGAATAATCATCAGTCTGGCAAACTTCTGATCTGCGAAAAATGCAATGCTTTCCCCGGTAAGCCCAAGCGTCTGAAGCAGGTGGTTCACTAATCCGTTGCCTGGATGCAGCAGCCACTGAAAGATGATGCTCACCGCCACCGGCGCCATAATCATGGGTATAAAGAAGACAGCCCGGTAAATCTTTTTTGCTTTTTCATTTAAGTCCTGTGTTGCAGCCGCAATAAAAAGCGGCAGTACAATGGAAAAGGGCAGCATACCCAGTATATAAATCAGAGTGTTTTTAAGAGCGGGTATAAAGTCTTTGTTGCGGAATAATTTCATAAAATTATCAATTCCCACAAACTCCGGCACGGTTCCGGGTACCATGCTCCATTTATACAGGCTGTATTGCAGCGTCTGCAGCAATGGTTTGTAAGTCCAGAACAGGATCAGTCCCATAGCCGGCAGGAGAAAGAGGTAAGGTTTTACCTTTCCTGGAATTCTCCTTCTCACCGCCCTGTCTGCAGCGGATGCGGTAACTGCATATTTTTTCTCCAGAGATAATGTACTCATTGTTTCCTCCTCTATTCTAACAACTGGTCAATATCATTCTGGGCTTTCTCCAGAACTGTTTTTACGTCTGCGTCCGTGGTAAGGGCTTCTACCGTTGCATCTCTAAAAATGGTAAAGGCTTCATTTGCAATATCACCGGGCCAGATGGTAACCGGACGGATTTTCTTTAACTGTTCCAGATTCACACGAAGCAGCGGATACTGATCCACAAAATCTTTTAAATACTCCGGGTCATCTGCCAGTTCTGTACGAAGAGGAAGATATCCGATTTCCGAAGTGATAATGGTGTAGCCTCTCTTTCCCGTTGCAAATTTGATAAACTCCCAGACAGCCTGTGCTTTTTCATCGGAATCCGGCCGCACAGCAAGGCAGCTTCCTGAATTTACCGGCACGGCCTCATTTCCGTCAAATCCCGGCATAGCAGCGCCATAGAGTTCCCATCCACCTGCTTTTGCCGCACTTGCAAAGCCGCTTAAGACAGAAGTGGATTGGATATGCATCGCCACATTTCCAGCCATAAACTGCTGCATCAGATCGTTATCCGTCCCCTTTGCCCCACAGCCTTCCGTATAAAACTGTTTCCACATTTCAAAGGCCTTCACCGTATTATCCGTTGCAAAAACTGCTTTTGACCGGTCAGCATTGATCATATCCGATCCGCTGCTGTAAACGATCCCCTCTGTCACCCAGCCGTTATCAGCCGCCAGACCGAAACCATCCTTGCCTGTTTTCTCTTTAATTGTCTTCCCCATGGTCAGCATCTCTTCCCAGGATTTGGGCGGTGCATCCGGATCCAGACCTGCATCCTCAAACAACTTTCCATTGATATATAGAATCGGTGTGCTAAAGGTAAATGCAAGGCCGTAAGTCTTGTCATCAATCTTTCCAAGCGCAAGTGCATTTTCGGAAATACCCTGAAAATGCTCCTGAAGCTCTTCTTTAGGAAATACATCTTCGTAAGCTTTGATCCCCAATGCTCCTCTGGATGCATCCAGCGTTCCAAAGGTATGCTGAATAATATCAACCTGATTGCCTGCCTGAATATCGGTTTTGAACTTGGTCATATCATCAGGCACACCCTCCACTACAACTCCCTTTTCTTTGCCAACGGTATCATTAAATTCCTGAATCAGGTGCTCCATTCCTGCCTTCATGGTGGGATAATTCAGGCTGTAGCTATAAAATGTAACTTTTGTGGGATTTGCCGGATCCAGGAGATTCTCAGTTCCTGTATGACCGGAAGCTGCCGTATCTGTTCCCGTATTACTGCTGCTTTGTGAGGCAGGTTCTGTACTTCCTGCTGCTTCGATCCCTTTTGGCGCACATCCTGCAAGTGCTGTAGTTCCGATTAGCACTGCTGCTGCAAGTGCTGTCATCCGCTTCCACATGAATTTCTTCTTTTCTCTGCTCATTTTCTCTCCTCTATGGTTACTGCAATGCTTTTTGAAGTGCTGCCAGTTCAAAGGTTACATATGCAGCAGGTTTAGGTGTACTTGTCTCATAATGTACCTGCAGCCTGCCGTCATTTATTTCACAGAGGCAATAACCGGTTTTATCCGTAAAGCTTAACATCGCCCCCTCAATTCCCAGCCCAAATGCCATGGAATCTGCCGTAATCTGAGGTATGTGCTCCAGATAATTTAAGCTGTTTGCATGGGTATGCCCGCAAAATATCCCCAGCACATCGCTGTTTTTTAATGCATCCCACAGCCTGTTTGTAATCTGCATTCCAAGTTCCTTTACTTCCCATTCCACCGGATGATGAAAGGTAATGATCGAACCCCTCGGTGCTTTTTCCTTAAGAACGCCTTCCAGCCATTCTGTCTGCTCTTCGCTGATATATCCGCTCTCTTTTCCCTCAACAGCAGAATCCAGTACGATTATCCGAAGCCCGTTTATCTCTTTTGCATAATACAGGGAGCTTTCAGCCGGCTCCATTTGAAGCCCAGCCCGGAATGCCTGCTTTCGGTCATGGTTTCCAAGTACGTAGATCACATGGGTTGTGGGCATACAGGAACATACCATCTCATTGAGATACCGATAATCCTCACTGGTTCCCTCATGTACCAGATCTCCGCTGATTAATACAAAATCCAGTTGTTTTCTCTCCAGTTCCTTCAGGCATTTCTCCAGATTAGCCCCAGGGCTTCCTGCCTTTTCAAACAAATCTTTCATTTGATTCCCACTATAGTCTTTACAGATATGAGTGTCCGATAAATGTGCAAATCTAATTTTTTTCATATAATCCTCCTGGTTCCTTTTTGCCAGTTCTTAACTACACTTTTATCTTAATGAACTTTTGTAAATTATACATGCTGTTCAATGTTAAGTTTTTGTAAATTAAACATAGTGTTCATAATTGGTAATTTTCTGTTATATTATCACAGGATTGGTTTTGTCATACAAAAAAGGACGCTCTGCGCTCTTACTGCTCGCAAATCGTCCTGTATTATAATCTCGCTGCTTCTTACAAATCGTTCTGTATCCATAATCTCGCTGCTTCCCACAAATCGTTCTGTATCATGATCCTGCTGCTTCTCACAATTCGTTCTGTATCATGATCCTGCTGCTTCTCACAATTCGTTCTGTATCGTACTTCTACTGCTGCATCAAATCCTCCTGTATCATGATCCTGCTGTCTATTCGTTATTTACACCAACAAATTTTGAACCAGCTCGGACTGATATCCATCATTTTTTGCAGCCTCCAGATATCCCCTGAGGATACCCTTTAATACCTGCAGTGCGGACAGATCATATTTCAGCGGCAGACTGTTCCGGTTATTATTGACTATTTGAATTGCTCCCAGCGTGCCATATACCAGGGAGACACAAAATTCTTTGCCATCCAGGTCTTCACGTACAGAACCATCATGAAAATTTTCCATAAGGAATGCCACGGTTGAACCGGATGTTAATCCTGTTGTCTCATAAAGTTCCTTCGTATACGGGGTATCCGGATACAATTTATTATTCAGATATTCTTTGCTGAAATGAAAAAAGAATTTATAATAATCCGGGAGTTCCGCAAAGACGTCTGTCATATTCTGCAAAAATAACGCAATCTTTTCATAAGTAGACAGTTTCCTGTCTCTGAATTTCTCCCGCTGCATCTGATTAACCTGCTTGTTAAAATCAATATAGATTTCCCAGGCAATAGCATCCCGGTTCTCAAAATAGCGATAGACTGTGGCACGCATCAGATTACTCTGCTGGGCAATCTGCGAGATACTGACATCCTTGATATCCTGCTCTAAAAATAATTCTTTCGCTTTTTCCAGTATGAATGCCCTCTGTTTATCGCTATGTTTAACATATTTATATTCCTGCATGATCCCACACCTTCAGTCTCTCTTTTTTACTTATTATAGCGACTGATGTAAAAATATACAACCTGTTTCTTTTTCGTACTAAAAATAATGCATTCCCACTTACCGTTTTTTCCTGGATAGTTCCGGTAATACCATCCAAAGCATTGTAATAAAACATGCCAGACCGCCGATAAAATTTGAAATAGGTTCGGCAATAAAGACGCCCTTTACCCCCAGATTTCCAATTCTGGGAAGCATCAGGGTCAGCGGTATGACAATAACGGCTTTACGCAGCAGTGAGAAGAACACCGCCTGCTTTGCCTTTCCAAGAGAGACGAAAACCGTCTGCCCGGCAAACTGCAATGCCATCATAAAAAATCCAAAAAAGTACAATTGAATGGCTTCTACACTTGCCTGTATCATCTCCGGCTCATTATTAAAGATCCGGATAAAAAACTCCGGAAACAATATCAGGATCAGCCAGGATGCTGTGGTAATGACAACACATACCACCGACATAAAACGAATTGCCTTTTTTACCTGTCCAAAAGCCCCCGCACCATAATTAAAGCCCAATACCGGAGTTGCACCATTGGTAATTCCCTGAACCGGCATACTTAGAATTTCCCGTATGGAGTTTAAAATCGTCATGACCCCCACGTATAAATCTCCGCCATAGGACTGAAGGCTCGCATTGCATACCACCTGCACGGCGCTGTTCGTCACTGACATAATGAAGCCGGACAGTCCAAGTCCGACTATTTCCTTAAGCCGGTGCCATTTCACCTTCATCGTATCCAGATGCAGTCTTAAGACCGCCCGTTTCCCCGTCAGAAATTTCAGAACCCAGATTGCCGAAAGGCACTGGGATATAATCGTGGCAAGCGCCGCACCTTTTACCCCCATTCCAAATACAAAGATAAAGATAGGGTCCAGTATAATATTCGTAATCGCTCCCAAGAGAACTGTCAGCATACCAGTCTGACCAAATCCCTGACTGTTAATAAAGCTGTTCATTCCAAGTCCAATCATAACAAAAACGCTTCCACACAGATAAATCATTATATAATCCCTGGCAAAAGGATAAGTGGCATCACTGGCGCCGAAAGCATATAAAATTGGCTTATTAAAGACCAGTCCCAAAATTGTAAGCACAATTCCGCAGAGAATCATCATGGAAAATGATGTGCCCATTATTTTCTCAGCTTCCTTAACATCTCCTCTGCCCCGTTCAATAGAACACAGAGGGGCTCCGCCCATTCCAAATAGATTTGCGAATGCCGATACCATAGTAATAATCGGAAAACAAAGCCCCAGACCCGTCAGGGCAAGTGTACCATGTTCCGGTATTCTCCCGATATACACACGGTCAACGATATTATACAAAAGATTAATTAGCTGTGCCATGGTCATTGGCACAGCTAATTCTAATATATTTTTATAAACATTTCCTTTGGAAAAGTCCGTCTGATGCGCCTTCATATCCTCCCCCCAAACTTAACAATCATACGATCTTATTAATAACAAACTTACTATACTTAATCATAATCAGCACTAACTTACCATTTTAATCATAATTAGAAATAACTTACTATCTGTATCATAATGATAAGCGCCGTACTTCATTTTCTGAAATACGACGCTCAATAGTATCATCTTTACCTTAAATTAATTTGCCATATAAACATTCGTATACTGTACACCGAAGTTCACTGCTTCCTGATGGTTGTTCAGATAAATATCCACATGTCCATAAGGAGTTCCTCTGTCTTCTACCGTATAAATCTGACCATTGATAACCAGTCTGGTTCCAAACGGAACACCTGCCATAGCAACGGTTCTTCCCTGAATTGGCATAGCACCGCTGGCTGTAGGCCCGCCGGACCACTGTCCGCAGCAGATTGGGCAGCTGCAGTAAGCCGTCAGTTTAAATGTTCCTAAAAGCTGTCCGATATCGGAATCGCTTGCTGACGTATACTGACCTGTATTATTAGAAACCAGTTCCACGTTGGCTACATCATCATCCGAAATGATTCTGGTTGCCCAAACGGCTTCACCCATATTAACATTGGCATTTACAATACCGGTAGCCGTACTCTGTGCTTCTACGGTCTTACCATCGCCTATATACATAACTACATGATGAATGTACCCATCCTTAGCATAGAAAATCAAATCACCCGGTGCAGCTTCTTCCACCGGAATTTTCATTCCATACTGTGCCTGGTCCTCCGCAACACGAGGAAGGCTATATCCGTACTGGGCATAAATACTCTGAACAAATCCGGAACAATCCGCTCCGTTCGTCAGGCTTACACCACCCCAGACATAAGCATTTCCTACAAATTGTTGCGCAAAGCGAACCATAGAATCACGGATAGAACTTGAGATAGCACCTTCTTTGGTTGATGTTAATGTATAGTATAATACTTCATTTTCTTCCGCATCAATCAACTCATCTGCTAAAGCGATCTCATCTTCACCTGTTTCTTCTACCAGCTTCTCTGCTTCTTTTCCCTGAATAAGAAGTTTGCTGCTTACAAAACCTCTTACATCACCGGATTCAACGTATACCCAATCTTTCTTTGCATCTTTTAATACATAGCAAAGAGCTCCTTTCGGAAGCTTTCCAAGAATACGTGCTTTTTCTGATTTGCCTTCCCGGATATTCAATCCTTCAGTTTTAGCGATTGCAAATCTCTTTTTTACTACTGTAGTTTTAGTTGTTGTTTTTGTAAAAGCAAAAGCCGGATTCTCTAACGGATTAACTAATGCAGTTGCTTTCTGCAACTTTTTCTCTGTCTTTTTCTTTACATAATTATTGGCTTTTTTACCAGTGGTAAGTTTATCTGCTTTTACAAAACCTCTGACGGATCCGGACTCAATGTATGTCCACTCTTCATCTTCGCTTTGCAGCACATAGCAAAGACCATTCTTTGGCAGCTTTCCTACAACCGTTGAAGAAGTGTCTTTGTCACTGTATACTTTTAAATTTTTCTGTTTTGACAGCGCATATACTTTTTTTACCGTAACAAAACGGAAAGAAGATAAAATCTGAGGCGGTATCACGATCTGCTGGTTGGCAACCAGTTCCTGGTTACTGCCATACTGAGAATTGTTCGTGACATTATTACTATTGGACTCGGTCTGATCATTACTTTCAGTCTGATCCTTAGTTTCACTCTCTTCTTCTGTTCCCAGAATCTGAGGCTGCTTATGTAAATCTTCCGTCTCACTTTCCGTAGGCTTTTCTGTATCTTCTGACCCATCCGGTGAGTTGGATTCTGAACCATTCGTACCATCTCCTGTTTCACCGGTTGAAGGTGTCTCAGACTCAGAAGGCGGCTCTGTCTCCGGCTTGGTATTTGGCTGTGATTCCGATTCAGTCGGAGTTGTTGGCTCAGTTGGTGTTTCTGAAGGTTTATTTGATTCTGATGGCGTTGTCTCTGACGGATTAGTCTCAGGTGAAGATGGTTCTGTCTCCGGATCTGTTACGGGCTGTGAATGAGCCTCTGTAAAGTTCTCTGATGCTACCGTAGTGGGTTCTGCTGCCATAGAAACATTGGGAATTACCAGGGAAAGCGACATGGCTGCAACCATAACCCTGCACAATGATTTATAATGCATATTTTCGTATTCTCCTTTTGTCTCTTGCTGCGAATTTCGATTTAATACTTAAATGCCAAATTGAATTCCATATAATTATGTAAATAATTCATAATACTAGTAT
>NZ_JAWYAJ010000288.1:10170-19723 GCF_034124845.1 Robinsoniella sp. | reverse complement strand
AGGAGATGAGTATCTGGTGGGAATGCCGGATAGCTGTGGAACGCTGGATGCAATCTGTCACTTATATGGATCTGAAAATGTGTTGTTTGCATTTATGGAAGAGCCGGAGCTGCTGAAAGATGCGATTCATCTTATCAATAGAGGTTGGAAGTATTCCAATGAAAAGTTTTATGAAGCATCTAAGAAAAATTGTTCTGGATCGGTTCATTCCTGGATGCATTTATGGGCACCGGGCAGAGTGGCACAGATGCAGTGTGACTTATCCGTTATGATATCAGCAAGTATGTATGAGGAATTTGTATTGCCGGAATTAGAAGAACAGATAGAATGGATAGATTATCCGGTTTATCACTTTGATGGGATCGAGCAGATCAAGCATTTGGATTATATCTTGGGTCTGAAGAAGCTGAAAGCTGTTCAGTGGACGCATGTGGCAGGACAGCCTTCGGCTGCTCATTATCTGCCGGTATTAAAGAAAATACAGGAAGGAGGCAAAAGCTTAATTGTTATGACGGTGAAAGAAGATATACCCATATTGTTAGCAAACCTTTCACCAGAAAAATTATATATCCATTGCGAGGCTGAGGATGAATACGAAGCCAGGGAGATTGTTAAGTATGTGGAGAAGAATTCATAGTATCATGTTTGGTATAAAATCTAAAAGAAAGAGAAGTCCGATTAAAATATAAGATTATGGATTGGGGTAGATGGATGCTGATAAAAAACTTAGATTATGAAAAAAGCCGGTATCCGGTGGCAGTAAAAGGGTTTACTGTGGATGGAACAAAACTTATTCTGGAGGTCACGGATCAACAAAATGGAATATTCTATATTTCAATTGACGGAAAAAAAGAAAATGTGCTGAGTATCCGGATATATAGAAACCACTATTTGGGGACTGAGTATGATTTTATAAATCATAGATATTTAAGTGAGCATACAGAAGTTAATATTATTGATGAGCAGGAGAGATTGATTCTTTCAACAAGCGGACTGTCAGTAATAATTAGTAAAAAGCCGTTTTCCTTTTGTGTTTATGATTGCAATAACCGCAAAGTTTACGAAGAACAGTTTTCGGATGTCAATTCTGTGCTGGATGGGTTTGAACGAATTATGCCAATGGGGTATACAGAGGATAGCCAGGGGTATAACACATATATGAATATCTGCAGCAGATTGAAGCCACAGGAATTCATTTATGGGCTCGGAGAACATTTTACTGAGTTTAATAAAAGAGGACAGTGCATCCGTATGTGGAATTCAGACACACTGGGCTGTCGAGATGATAAAGCGTATAAGAATATTCCTTTTTATCTTAGCAGCGAAGGATATGGGTTGTTCGTAAACTCTTATCGGGATGTGCTGTTTAACATAGGAACGGAGTCCAACGCCTCACTAAGTATTCATGTTCCCGGTGAAGAAGTGGAGTATTACATTATTACAGGTGAGAATCAGAAACAGATTGTCAGTACCTTTACCAATCTGACAGGACCGGCAGCTATGCCGCCGGATTGGAGCTTTGGTCTTTGGTATTCTACCGGATTTAAGGATTCTGATAGGCAGAGTGTTCTGGAGGATGCTATAAAATTCAGAGAATTAGATATTCCCTGTAACGTATTTCATTTGGACTGTTACTGGCTCAGGGAAGATATGTGGTGTGATTTTGTATGGGATGAAGAACGATATCCAGATAGAATAGATATGATTCAAAAGCTAAAAGAAATGGACTATAAATTATGTCTTTGGATGAATCCCTACGTAACAGTGAAATCTCAGATGTATAGGGAGGGGGATGAAAAGGGGTATTTTATAAAAGACATAAATGGAAATACCTATAAAGCGGATCTGTGGCATGGATTGTTATCCTTTTGTGCGGTATTGGATGTGACGAACCCCTCAGCCGTAAGCTGGTATCAGGGAAAATTGAGAAATATTTTAAGAGAAGGTGTGGATGTCCTAAAAACGGATTTTGGGGAGGATATTCCGGAAGACAGTTTGTTCTTTAACGGTAAACGAGGATATGAAATGCGAAATATTTATTCTAATCTTTACAATAGTATCGTTTACGGCGTTACGAATGAAGTCAATCAGGAAGGAATGGTTTGGGGGAGAAGCGGAAGTGCCGGGATGCAGAAATTTCCAGTCTGCTGGTCAGGTGATCCGCGGTCCTGCTATGAAGGAATGGCAGGAACATTAAAAGGAGGCTTGTCAATTGGTATTTCAGGGGTACCGTTTTGGAGCCATGATATTGGGGGGTTCTATGGAAATGTATCAGAAGACGTTTTTGTTCGGTGGGTTCAATTTGGAATATTTTCTTCCCACAGCAGGCTTCATGGTACGACAACGCGACAGCCGTGGGCATATTCAGAGCGTACTTTCAGGATAACCTGTGATTATATTAAGCTGCGTTACCGCCTTATGCCGTATATTATTGAGAATGCGAAAATATGTGCGGAAGAAGGAATTCCATTTATCAGACCTCTTTGTCTGGAACATCAGGATCCGGCTGTTTTACATATATGGGATGAATATTACTTTGGAAATAATATGATTGTGGCACCTGTATTTGGTGGAGACCGGGAAAGAAGAGCGGTATATCTTCCGGAAGGTGAATGGACGGATCTGTTAACGGGGAAGGATTACGCAGGAAAACAATGGTATGAAATAGAATGTGGACTGGAGTATATACCAGTATTTTTTAAGGAGTTAACTGGTTTGGAAAATATTACTACATTATTCCTGAAATAAAAATGATAAAGTCATTATAAGGAGGGGAGAAGGGAGATGGAGCAAATGGATATGGAGCGGGATATCGGTATTATACGTGAACTTAGCAAGCAGGTAAAGGAGATTGCACAAAAGCCGGACTATGAGAAAAAAAAGAAAAAATGGGCAGATCATAATGAATTAACTGGTGATATGGAACCTTTACTTTGGATCTGTCCCGATGATGACGGAGGGTGGCTGGAGTTGATCGAAAAGAAGGATTTATTGACAATAGATCCTGATTTCAGATGCCTGGAATGGCAGTTGAGAAAAATGATTTACCATCACAAATATTTTCACGATGACTATGTAATTGAACCGGTGGTGCGGTTTGAGGTTCCGGGTGAATATACGGGATATGCTTATGGCAGCCAAACTCAAACGTCTGCTTGGGGAATAAAGATAGAACCCATGGGGACTTCTAAAGGAGCGTACCGCATAAACAACTATTTAAATGACGATGAGAACCGTAATCGGCTGCTGGGTCATCAGGTAGATTTTATTACAGACCAACCCAGGCTGGAGGAATTAAAAGAAAAGTATAAGGAAGCGATTTGCGGCAATTTGGATATTGAATTTCATGTTCCTTATAGTGTACTGGTGCAGAGCCTGCTGATCGAACTGGTTCATTTACGGGGGCTGACAGAACTGATGCTGGATCTGTATGATGAGCCGGAGGAGCTTCATAAAATCTTAGATCATATGTCTGCATCCAAAGTAAAGCTTCTGGAACGTCTGGAGGAGAAAGGAGAGACATTTGATAACTGTTCCAACATTTATACGGGATCGGGAGGGCTGGGCTATACCAACCACAGCGTAAAAGATAAGGAAAGGGTGAAACTTCATGAAATGTGGGGGTTTGCAGATTCACAGGAATTTAGCAGTGTATCTACGGAGATGTTTCGGGAATTTGCACTTCAATATCAGAAAAGAGGGTTAACAAAATTTGGGTATGCATGTTATGGCTGCTGTGAGCCTCTGGATTTGAAGTACGAAGCAATCTTTTCAGAACTTCCTAACATTAGAAGGATTAGTGTAAGTCCATGGAGTAATATCCACATAGCGGCTGAGGCTATCGGTAAAAAAGCCATATATTCCAGAAAGCCGGATCCGGCACAAATCTGCAGTGGTTTTGATACACGTGAAATTGAAAATCAATTATCAGATTTGAAATCAGTAACAGCAGGAAAATGTTATACGGAAATAATATTAAAAGATATACGAACGATTCATCATAATCCTCAGACGTTAACAAAATATGTGGATTTGGTAAATAAAATTATGAAGTAAGGAGGATAAACCTTGTAAAAAGTACATGAATACGCTTTGGGTAAATGAAGAGAGTAGCAGTGATCAACAGATTCATGTTGGAAGAGAGGAAGGTATACATATGAAATTGAAAAAGTTAAGTGCATTTTTATTGGCTGTTATGATGACGGCTGGAACAATAGCGGGGTGCGGGCAGGGAAACAGTAAAGGAGAACAGGAAACAAAAGAAACGGTTGCCCAGGAAACACAGAATCAGCAGAAATCAACGGGAGAACTTATGGGGGACAACCTGAAGTTTGATCCGGCTGCCCAAATAGCTGGGGGGGAAGATGTGAATCTCAGTATTTGGGTTCCTGCTGCATGGGAAGAATACTATCGTAAATGGACCGCGGAATATACAAAGATTCATCCGAATGTCAGTTTCGATTTTACCATTACTTCTTTTGATGATCATTGGAAGAAAGTACCGCTTGCGATTAAGACGGACAGTGGTCCGGATTTGTTTTGGATGCATAATTCAGTAAATGAGATTATGATTCCTCATATGGAGCCGCTTCCGGAAGAAAAATTTCCTTTGGATAAGGTAAAGAGCGATTTCAGACAGGTAGAATCCAATATTATTGATGATAAACTGTATTATGTGGATATGGGACTTATGACAGGAGTTATTTTCTACAATAAAGATATCTGGTCGGATGCTGGCCTGACTGACGCGGATATTCCTAAAAATTGGGATGATTTCAGAGAAATTGCAAAGAAGCTGACCGTTAAGGATGAGAATGGTAATATCCAGGTAGCAGGATTTAATACCAATAATGCAGAATATATCTGGGTTGATTTAATGTATCAACAAGGAAAATGGCTGTTTGGAGAGGATGAGACAACACCTGTATTTTCATCACTAGAGGCACTGAAAGCCGCCCAATTAATGAATGATATCTATAATGTGGACGAAAGTGGAAGCGGAACTCAGCCCAAAGGAGAAGAAGCATTTGCCAACCAAAAAGCTGCCATGATTTACTGCTGGGGCTGGGCAAGCAACTATTTTAAATCCAATTTTCCAAACCTTAATTATGGGGCATTCCCTCTTCCGGTATTTGATGAAAACAATTTTGTGGCTTATGGCAGGAATAACGGAGATGTTTCATTAGGAGTCAGCAAGTACTCTGATGATAATAAGAAACAGGCAGCACTGGATTTTGTTCTTTACCAGATGTGCAATAATGACATGATAATTGAATACGATGTATTTGATGGAATGGCACCATCAAAATACAGCCTTACGGATCATGAGGCAATACAGGAGGAACCAGTATTAAAAGTGGAAGCAGAAATGTTGGACAAAACCATATGGCCGGGAGCAGTTCCGGATAATTATTTCAGTGATATTCAAAAATACATAGGACAGTCCATATTGATCAATAAGACAAAGCCGGAAGATGCGTTAGAAGAGGCAGCCAGGATGGTGAAGGAAGGGCTTGACGGTAAAAATTTCAAGACAGTAGAGCGGAAATCTGCATTGGCGGATAAATTGACCACACAAAAATAAATGAAATAGATGCATGCAGCAAGCCCGGCCGTTTGGCTTGCTGCTCGCGGGAATGAACGGAGGTATGGCAGGTGGGGCAAAAGAAAAGTAAATTAACGAGTCAGAAGGTTATGATATGGGGAACCCTTGGTGCTATGGGGATATTTTATGGATTATTTTTATTGCTCCCCATTCTCTATGCCCTGGCAGGTAGTTTTTGTGATTGGAATCCGATGATCGGACAGATGGATTTTAAAGGGATAGAGAATTATAAAACCATATTCACATCCACTGCGTTTCATAAAGCAATGATAAATACACTTTTCTTTACGATTGTAGTAACCTTTTTCAGGGTATCCCTTGGTATCATTTTGGCAGTACTGATTGATTCTATCGGGATTTTCAAATCTTTTTTCAGAACGGTTTATTTTTTGCCGGTTGTAGCTTCTATTGTCGCGATATCTCTGGTGTGGGTATGGATATTTGAACCGACAAGCGGTATTCTGAACCAAATTCTTGGATTTTTTGGAATTCAGGGTCTGGGATGGCTGAAAGATCAAAATTTGGCGCTTCCTTCTGTTATGATTGCTACAATCTGGAAGGATGTAGGCTTTGCAATGGTATTTTACCTGGCTGGTTTAAATGGGATCTCCAGGTCGTTGTATGAAGCAGCAGAAGTGGATGGAGCAGGACCAGTTCAGAAATTTTTCAAAATACAACTGCCCATGCTTTCTTCTACTACGGTATTGGTTGCAGTAACAGGGATCATTACCTATATTCAAATGTTCGACCAGGTATTTATGATGACGGAAAAAGCAGGTCCCAACAACGCTACGTTAACTGCCGTGTATATGCTGTACGAGGAGGCATTTATTGATTACCGGTTTGGAAATGCGGCAGTTATAGCTTTCGCGATTTTCCTGATCACGTTGGTATTCTCGGTGATCCAAATGAAATTAGAACGCAATGATTAGGAGGAAAGCCATGAAAAAGAAAATTCGGATATCAAATATAATTATTTATTTCATACTTTTTCTGGGAACCATTATGATTCTCTTTCCATTTTTCTGGATGTTTATATCATCTTTTAAAACAATGGAAGAAATTGTAGCATTTCCGCCTACCTTTTTTCCAAAAGCACCTACTGTCCAGAATTATATTAATGTTTGGAAAGAAATGAATTTTGACCAATATTTTCTAAACAGTATTTTTGTACTGATAGTAAAAACGCTGATCATTATCTACACCAGCGTGCTGGCAGGGTATGTTTTTTCAAAGCTTCAATTAAAATTTAAAAATGGAATATTCTTAATCGTTCTGGCAACGATGATGGTTCCATATCCGGTTACGATTCTATCACTCTATCAGGAGATGGTGTGGTTTCAATGGATTGACAGTTATAAGGCACTGATCATTACGGGAGTCTTTAATACATTTGGGATATTCGTAATGAAGCAGTTTATAACCAGTATCCCGGATTCGCTCATTGAATCAGCCAGACTGGATGGTTGTGGAGAATTTAGAATTCTACATAAAATTATCATGCCGCTCATTAAACCGGCGTTGTCAGCACTTGCTATATTTATCTGTCTGCAGATATGGAATGACTTCTTGTGGCCTTTCCTGGTTTTGAACAGCGATAAAAAATATACCATTCCCGTGGGTCTTGCGTTATTCAAAGGAAGATATTATACAGATTATGCGAAACAGCTGACAGGAGCGGCTATTACAATTGTTCCGGTTTTAGTCATTTATCTGTTCTTGCAAAAACAATTTGTAGAAGGAATTACGATGGCTGGTTTGAAAGAATAAGGAAAGGAGAATTTATATGCTGTCAGATCTTGGAAAGTTACAGGAAGGAAGTTCGTTTTCAATCTGCCCGGAAAATTTTACCGGAGAAAAAGGCGGTGCATGCAGAGCACAAACAGGAACAGGTGCACATTTTTCCCGGGAACTGGGCCCGGGATATAAGATGTCACCCAGTATTATAATAAAATCAGGGGAGGAATTTATCCTGGGAGAGATTCAGGGGATGGGGGAAATTACCCATATGTGGATGACCTGTCCGGTAGATGCATGGAGAGATCTTATTCTGGAATGTTACTGGGATGGGGAGGAGGAGCCATCTGTCTGTGTTCCTGTGGGTGATTTTTTTTGTAATGGATGGTGTGAGCATGTGAATATTAATTCTATTCCCATTACAGTGGCTCCAAGGGGAGGGTTTAATTCTTATTGGAATATGCCGTTTCTAAAAAGTGCTAAAATTGTTATGAGAAACCTTTATTATGAGGATTGTGTAATTTATTATCAAATTGATTTTACGAAAAGAAAGCCGGAGGTGGAGCCGGTATATTTTCATGCCCAGTTTCGACGAAAAAATCCTACTGTAAAAGGGGAACCTTTTGTTATACTGGATCAGGTTAAGGGACGTGGGCACTATGTGGGGACGTATCTGGCATGGCAATCCAATAGCTGTGACTGGTGGGGAGAAGGAGAAGTGAAATTTTTTCTTGATGGAGATCTGAAATATCCTACAATCTGTTCAACCGGAACAGAGGATTACTTTGGAGGTGCTTATAATTTTGAACAGCCTAAGGGACAATACTGTAATTATTCAGCACCATTTCTTGGCTTTGCACAAATGGCACCTCCTGATGGGTTATATGCAAGCCAACAGCGTTTTGGGATGTACCGGTGGCACATTTATGATAAAATACAATTTGAACAAGATATCCGGGTAGAGATTCAGCCCCTCGGAGTTCGTTATAATCAAAAATATCTGCTTTTGCAGGAGGATATTGCGTCTGTGGCAATATGGTATCAGACAGAGCCGCATGCTGCATTTCCAGTGCTTCCAGATGAAGATGAACGATACGTAACCCGTAAAATAGATTGGAATAAATAATTTATGAAAAAGAATCACCTAATCTTAGATCCTGTTTGAAATTCATTCCCGCCATCTGCACGTCCCACTTTGCGGTATCTTTGCCCCGGATTCAGGTTACGTAGCCCACTACGTGCCCTAAATTCGGGACAAATCTCCCACAAACTGGAACGCACATCTGACAGAAAGCAATTTTCAAACACGCTCTATCGGGGACAGGTGATTCTTTTTATAACCCCATATTTTTCTTATATATCAACAACAATCCTTCCAGCAGAAGTTCATCATCCAGAATAATATCTTCCACACAATGCCGGACAATACTCTTGGATAGTCCGCCGGTTGCTACAACCGTTGCTTTTTGACCCAGTTGTTTATTGATTCTGGTTATCATGCCATCGATCATGGATGCATTTCCATAGATTAAACCACTTTTCATACATTCAATCGTACTTGTGCCAATTAATTTTTTCGGTGCTTCCATACTGATTTTGGGAAGCTGGGAAGTGCGGCTGGTCAGGGAGGAAGAAGAAACTTTCACTCCGGGGATAATCATGCCGCCGATATAATTCTTTTTTGCATCCACTACAGAAATTGTGGTGGCGGTTCCCATGTCAATAATGATCAGAGGCAGCGGGTATTTGTGAATGCCTGCAACTGCATTGGCGATCAGGTCACTGCCCACAGTAGCAGGATTGTCCATTAAAATGTTCATGCCGGTTTTCACGCCGGGACCGATAATCATGGCAGAGTGTCCGGTTATTTTCTCGGCAGCATCCCTTACAATATTTGTAATCGGGGGAACCACCGATGAGATAATAGACCCCGTTACCTCTTTGGGAGTCAGGGCATACATTTCCAGGACATTTTTAAAACTTATGGCGTATTCTAATTCTGTTCGTGTATGGTCTGTAGAAAGTCGTTCCACGAAGAGTATTTTATCATTTTTTATGCATCCGATAACAATATTTGTATTTCCGATATCAATGGCTAGAATCATATATGGGTCTCCTTTAACAACTTTTGTAAAATATAATCTGTATATTAATTCCAAATTTGGTGGCATAGCCATCTATGTTACGCACTTTTGGAACTAGTGCCTCTCG
>NZ_JAWYAJ010000288.1:0-10160 GCF_034124845.1 Robinsoniella sp. | reverse complement strand
GGCACTAGCCGCCCGGAAAGCTGTAAATTTACTGCTGTGCGATTCTGGATTTTAAAAGAATGCGCCCGATGAGAGCTACCAGAATAGCTGCGACAATTGCTTCCGGCACACCATTGATTCCAATGATGGAAAGAATGAAGGTGTATACTGCATCAGAAGCTACTTTATTGGCTGTGGCATAGGCATCTTTGAAAAATACAAAGATCAGGTTCATAACCAGAAGTGTATTTGTTAATGAGCCAATCAGTCCGGCTGCGCCCAGAGATACCAGAAGCCCGGAGCTGCTTTTTTTCGTCAGCTTGTAAAGTCCGTGATATACATAATAAGGTACAATACCAACTAAAATTCTTGGGACAAAACAGATAATAACACTTCCTATGCCGCCGTGAATATCGCCAAGAGTGTAGAATGGCGAAAAAACAAAAGACGTAACGGTTGGATTAATCGTATTATTAATAAAACTGGTCAGTCCAAATACGAACCCTAAAAGGGCACCTTTTTTCGGACCTAATAAAAGACAACCGATAATTACCGGTATGTGGATAATCGTCGCTCGCGTAAAGCCCAGCGGGATATACCCCAGAAATGGTGTGAAGGCAAGGATTATAATCAGTGCTGCGAACAGTGCAACCTGTACCATGCCCAGTGTGCGAGGTTTTCTCGCAATTACTGCATTTGTGTTATTCATTTTTTTTCCTCCTTGTTATTATTCCCGGGATTGCGTTTGAAAAAGTTTTTTAAGACACATCCGAATGGGATACAATACAATTACGGCGTTAGTATAGCACGATCAGTGACCAAAAACAAGATTTAAATTACAGGTGCATTTTATAGAAAGATATGTTAGAATATTGGGATAAAGGGAATAAATGCATCAGACGCCGATAAGAAAAGCATGAGCTTTTTTCATAAATATATACAGGATTTGAGAGGAAGAATAAACAGATGTTAAAAGGAAAGACTGTGATTTTAGGAGTAACAGGCAGTATTGCAGCATATAAAATAGCCAATCTGGCAAGTATGCTGGTCAAATTGCACTGTGATGTACATGTCATCATGACCAGAAATGCGACGAATTTTATTCATCCTATTACTTTTGAGACATTGACGAATAACCGCTGTCTGGTAGATACTTTTGACCGGAATTTTCAATACAATGTGGAACACGTGGCACTTGCTAAAAAAGCGGATCTGGTTCTTGTGGCTCCGGCTACGGCAAATGTCATTGCAAAATTGACTTACGGACTTGCAGATGACATGCTGACAACGACTGTTTTAGCATGTACCTGTAAAAAAATAGTGGCACCAGCCATGAATACCCGTATGTATCAGAATAAGATTGTCCAGGATAACTTAAAAAAGCTGGAAATGAATGATTTTGAAGTGATAGCGCCTGCTACCGGGATGCTGGCATGTCAGGATGTGGGAGAAGGAAAGCTGCCGGATGCGGAAGTGCTTCTGGATTATGTTTTAAAAGAAATCGCCCATGAAAAAGATATGGAAGGTATGAATGTTCTGGTAACCGCAGGACCCACCCAGGAAGCAGTTGACCCGGTTCGCTATATTACCAATCACTCCACAGGGAAAATGGGATATGCAGTTGCCAGAGCCTGTATGCTGAGAGGGGCAAAGGTAACACTGGTGACAGGTCAGACAAGTGTACGGAAGCCTCCGTTTGTGGAAGTAGTCCAGATCGAGAGCGCCAGGGAGATGTACGAGGCAGTCTGCAGCCGTTACGAAGAGCAGCACATTGTTATTAAAGCGGCAGCAGTGGCTGATTACAGACCTCAGTATGTAAGCGAAGAAAAGGTGAAAAAGTCCGGGGATAAAATGGTACTGGAGCTTGAACGCACCGATGATATATTGCAGTTCTTAGGCGAACACAAAAAGCAGGGACAATTTCTCTGCGGTTTTTCCATGGAGACTGAGAATATGCTGGAAAATTCCAGAGGGAAGCTGCATAAGAAGAATCTGGACATGATTATTGCAAATAACCTGAAAGAAGATGGCGCCGGATTTGGTACGGATACCAACGTGATTACAATTATAACCGAAAAGAAAGAAATTCCCCTTTCCATTATGTCAAAAGAAGATGCGGCAAACTGTATTTTAGATGAAATCATGGTGGAGATCAAAGGAAATCAGAAGGGTTATTGTTAAGCAAAGGCAGACACCGGAATGGTTCATTCAGGGAGGATTTATATAATGAAGAGCTACGAAACAGTATGGGAAATATATAATCAATGTTCCAACAATCAGATGAGGGACATCTTTGTGGATGAAATAGAAACCAATGATCCGGAAGAATTTATTCTGGATAAATTCAAGGGAAAAAATGTAACCTTTGAGAAATCAGTTTTAAAGGGTGGAACTATCGTATTCGATATTATGGCTTCCGGAATTAAACAGCGTTATTCATTTACAGAAATATAAGCAAAAAGGGTGGGTACATTTTAGATGTATCCACTTTTGCAAATCAAAAACCCCGCTGCAACGGGGCATGTGCTTCGGTCCGTGCTAAACGTGCGCCACTGGCGCACAGCACCCTCGCGGCAGCCGCCAAATGGACGCGCTAGCGTGTCCGTTTGGCTCGTTGCTCGCGGGAATTAGAAATTTGAAATTACAGGAGGAAAACATGGAACAGTTATTTGCGTCATTGAAAGAACAGCAGGTAAGTGAAGGGCTGTTAGCGGATATAGAAAAGTTCCGGAAGAGATACCCGGCAGAAGAGAGATTTACAAACCGTATTGTAAAGCCGCAGATACCGTTTCTTGGAAAAGAAGTATTTGAAATGGCAGCTGCCGCCCTGCTTCAGGGTGAAAATGTATTACTTTCGGGAACAAAGGCTACGGGAAAGAATGTGCTGGCTGAGAACCTGGCATATATATTCGGAAGGCCTTCCTATAATATATCTTTTAATGTAAATACGGACAGCTCATCCTTAATAGGAACGGATACCTTTAAAAATAATGAGGTTCAGCTGCGGACAGGTCCGGTATATGAATGCGCGGTAAATGGTGGATTCGGAATCTTTGACGAGATAAACATGGCTAAAAATGATGCGGTCTCTGTACTGCATGCAACGTTGGATTACCGGAGAATGATTGATATTCCGGGGTATGAAAAAATTGAACTCCATGAAGCATCCCGTTTTATTGGAACTATGAATTACGGATATGCGGGCACTAAGGAATTAAATGAAGCCTTAGTTTCCAGATTCATGGTAATTGATATGCCCCCTATTACCGAAGGGATACTACTTCAGATATTAAAGGATCTTTTTCCGGAAGCAAAAGGATCAGGGCTGAGGCAGCTCACCGGTGTATTTATGGATTTACAGGAAAAGGCATTGAATAATGAAATTTCCACCAAACCGCTGGATCTGCGTGGATTGATTGGCGCAATCAAAACCATACGGGCGGGACTTTCACCGGAGCTTGCCATACGCATGGGAATCATCAATAAAAGTTTTGATATATTTGAACGTGAATTAATTGAAGACATTGTAATGACCCGAATT
Source organism: Robinsoniella sp. (assembly GCF_034124845.1). Classification (NCBI taxonomy): domain Bacteria; kingdom Bacillati; phylum Bacillota; class Clostridia; order Lachnospirales; family Lachnospiraceae; genus Robinsoniella; species Robinsoniella sp. Next base: position 6,640 of record NZ_JAWYAJ010000288.1, on the reverse strand, counting down.
CCGGAGGACTGGAGCAGTGCAAGCATTTTTTGAAGATGAACTGGAGATCGAAAACCGAATAAAGAATCTGATGTGGACGGTAAGCGGCAATTACCAGCTGGATGTGAAGCTGGATGTGGCTTCTTTTCGCAAGTCTAAATATATTTCCCTCTATGATGCAGTCAAACAGGGGGCATTTGCCCGTTTTTTTGACAAAGAGCAGTTTGCGATGTATATTGTTAAGAAGGTATACTACGGTGCAGAGGAGGCACAGCTTTTGAATATTGCCCAGATCTGTGTGGATGCAGCATCTTATAAAAAGATAGCTGCAGAACGGCCGGGTGTGCCCAGAATTCGTAAAAAAGCATTTGAGGCTATTTTAGATTATGATTTTGGGAAAATGACCCAGTCCTTTATAGGCAGGGTGAAGATCTGTCTGATGCGCCAGGCACTTACCGGGAATCTCACAGCCGAAAAGAAGATTCTGGATACGGCTGATGCAGTAAAACAGCTGGAAGAAGCACAGGATACCATGGAAATAATTAAAACGGTGGATCACCTCTATAACACCATTGTAGATAAAAGCTTTGTGAAAAAGCATGGAGATCTGGAACATGTTCTTGCGGTTACATTTGAGGATCTGAAGGAGTTTGACTGGAAAGACCTGTTAGAGGAAGAGATGTATGAGGACTTACTGGAACAGTATCTGGAGCAGGTGAGTAATCAGGTCACTTCTTTTGACGAAATGCAGGAAGATGACCCTTCGGAGCAGAAAAAGAAAAATGGCGGGCAGCGTGTCATCGTACTGGATGAGGAAGCCGTTGCAAAAGTCTATGGTTATATTGAATTGACATATGGACGTTCTTATCTGAATCCGCTGGAGCAAAAGAGGATCAATAACCGTTTGTGTACCGGTGCACATGCAGACTGCAGCTTATACTATACCGATGGTGTATTGGAAAATACAGTCCGGGTGAATGCCCAGTATGTAAATGCCAAAAAACAGGCGGATAAGAATCGACTGGTCTATCATAACAGCAAAACCCTATCCAGACGCAATATTGAGATTATGACCGATAACCTGAGACGTTCTCTCATGCTGCGCAGTCAGATTGATTATATGAAAGCCGATTACGGTCAGATCGTGCCGGGGAGGCTCTGGAGAGTGGGCAGGGCAGATACCGGGAAGCTTTTTACAAAAGCATGTAAGCAGAATTCCACAGAGTTTGTGGTGGACATCCTGATGGATGCAAGCGGGTCACAGAGAGACCGGCAGGGCCAGGTAGCCCTTCAGGCGTTTATCATCAGTGAGGCTTTAAGCAATGTGGGGATTCCACATCGGGTCATGAGTTTTTGCAGCTTCTGGGATTATACCGTCATGCAGCGTTTTCGGGAATATGACGAGAACAGAAGTGCAAACCGTAAGATATTTGAGTATACCACTTCTTCCAATAACCGGGATGGTCTGGCAATCCGGGCGGCAGGTGATTCTCTGTATCAGAGGGAAGAAGAAAATAAAATTTTAATTGTGTTAAGCGATGGCAGGCCGAATGATGTGATTGTCAACCGGCCCGGCAGCCGGAATCCAAAACCGTATCATGGGGATTACGCAGTGTCAGATACTGCATTTGAAGTGCGTAAGCTTCGGAATCTGGGTATATTTGTATTAGGGGTATTTGCCGGGAAAGAACATGATCTGGCGGCGGAAAAGAAGATTTTCGGAAAGGATTTTGCTTATATCCGGGATATTAACAGCTTTTCAAATGTGGTTTGCCTTTATTTGAAGAAATTATTGGAATGGTAGAAAGGAGTGATATAAATGAAAACTTCAAATGAGATTAAAACTTTAATTGCAGCAGGAATTGCAGCAGTAGGCACAGGCTCGTATGCTTTTTGGAGAAGGGCAGTACTCAGTGTGGACAATCCGCCCAGACACGCTACGGAAGAAGCAAAAGCCGGGACGCATTGGGAGACAACCCTTCCATTTATTCGCAACAGGCTGGCATGGCTTGACCGGCAGAAGACAGAGCCGGTCAGTATTACATCTTTTGACGGGCTTAAATTAAAAGGCGTGTTGCTGCCGGCGAAAGAAGAATCTGAAAAAGTTGTGCTGGCAGTACATGGATATACCAGTTGTGGGGATAATGAGTATGCAGCCATGTCCTATTTTTTCCATGAGAACGGCTATCATGTTCTGCTTGTGGACGACAGGGCGCATGGTGCAAGTGAAGGCAGATATGTGGGATACGGATGCCTGGACCGGGAGGATGTATACCGTTGGACCCGTTTTCTGCATGATCGTTTTCAGGGAAAATGTTCTATCTATTTACATGGAATATCCATGGGGGCAGCAACCGTTCTAATGGCTGGCTCTATGAGTCTCCCGCCTTCCGTAAAAGGAATTGTGGCAGACTGCGGATTCACTTCCCCTTGGGAGGAATTTGCTTATCTGTTAAAGCATAAATATCATTGTCCGGTATATCCAGTTTTGCCGGTTGTGAATCTGATCAATAAAGTTGTGGCGGGGTACGGTTTTAAAGACTGTGATGCCAGAAAAGAAGCCGCCAATACATCCATTCCTGTTTTAATTATACATGGTGAGAAGGATCGATTTGTTCCAGCCAGTATGGCAAAGGAAATCTACGATGCCTGTGCATCCAGAAAACAGCTATGGCTGGTAAAAGATGCAGCACATGCGGAAAGCTACTATGTTGCAAGAAAAGAATATGAAGAAAGGGTTCTGGATTTTCTGAAAAGTCTAGAGCGCGTTTGAAAAAGCTTTCTGACAGATGGAAGGAATGATTTTTCAAACAAGCTCTGGGATAAGGAAAGCCGGAATTGGTAGCATGATAAAATTTACACGTAAGAAACTATCAAAAATGCAGATTATTGCACTGGGATTTTTTCTTTTGATTATGGGGGGAACATTGCTGCTAATGCTTCCCATATCCAGCAGAAACGGAACAGTGACGCCCTTTCTGGACTGTATGTTCACGGCAACAAGCGCCTCTTGTGTAACGGGACTTGTAGTAGTTGACACGTATACCCACTGGAGTCTTTTTGGACAGCTGGTGATCATTACCATGATACAGATTGGCGGACTTGGGTTTATGACATTCGGAGTGCTGCTTGCAATGGCTATGCACAGAAGGATCGGGCTTCGGGAAAGAGGGCTGATATCTGAGAGCCTCAATGCCATGCAGCTTGGGGGCGTGGTGGGGTTTGTGAAAAAGATCCTGATTGGAACCCTTATTATAGAAGGAACCGGGGCAATTCTGCTTTCCATTCGTTTTATTCCGGAATTTGGACTGATAGAAGGTATTGGAAATGGTATTTTCCATTCTATATCCGCTTTTTGCAATGCGGGATTTGACCTGATGGGGAAATTCGAACCATACGCTTCTCTGACACCTTATTCCGGGGACTGGCTGGTCAATCTCACAATTATGGCGCTGGTTATGATCGGTGGAATTGGATTTTTAGTTTGGGATGATATTATCATTCATAAATGGCATTTTAAAAAATTTCATGTACATTCCAAAATTGTAATCATTACAACGGGGATTCTGGTATTTGGCGGAGCATGTTTGTTTGCTGTTTTTGAGAGAAATAATTTATCTGCCCATATGGGGGGCCAGGAGGCATTCCTCACTGCGATGTTTGATTCGGTAACTGCCAGAACGGCAGGATTTAATACGACAGATACAGCTGCGTTATCCCAGAGCAGCAAGCTGCTTACCACGATATTAATGTTTATCGGAGGCAGCCCCGGCTCTACAGCGGGAGGTATTAAGACCACTACGGTTGTGGTATTTATTATGTACATGCGTGCATCCATGATGCGAACCAGGGGGATTAACATTTTTAAGCGGCGGATAGATGATGAAGCAATTAAGAAAGCAAGTGCAGTCTTGTGTATTAATCTGCTGCTTTCTCTGGGAGCGGTGATGCTGATCTGCACCATTCAGCCTTTACAGCTTACAGATGTCATGTTCGAAGCCATGTCCGGTATTGGCACGGTTGGTATGACCACAGGAATTACCAGGGAACTGCTGCCGGTCTCAAGAATAGCAGTTATGATACTAATGTACTGCGGAAGATTAGGAAGCCTTTCTTTTGCCCTTTCCTTCACAGAAAGAAAAAAGATATCTCCAATCGAACTTCCTCAGGAAAAAATACTTGTAGGATAAGGAAGGAGCTTAAAGCTTGGAATTTAAAATCAATAATAAGAAAACAATATTTATTGCCATCGCTTTTGCTATTGTGTTGTATTGGGGGCTGAATAATCATGAATTACTTTTTCGGGGATTAAGCTATGTAATCGGCATCTGTTCGCCGATTATCTTAGGCGGTGCGATTGCTTTTGTGCTGAATGTACCGCTCCGGTTTTTTGAAAAATACCTGGGGAAAGTGATAAAAGGTAAACAGAGTGCCCTTCGATTTACCGGCATAATCCTGTCATATGCTCTGGCGATTGGCATTATCGTATTTGTAATTATGACGGTAATCCCGGAAATGGTAAATACGGTGAAATCACTAAATCAGGGATTTCCCCAGTTTATCGACCAGTTAGACGGCTGGCTAAAAGGTCTGGCGAAGAACTATCCCGACATTACGGATTATATCTCCAAATTAGAAGTAAATTGGCCGTCCATCGTTGAACGTGTGCTGGGTGTTCTGCAAAGTGGAGTAACCAATGTATTGTCCTCCACCCTGGGTGTGGCTACATCTGTGATCGGTGTACTGACCACCATTATGCTTGGAGTCATTTTCTCCATATATATTTTGGCACAAAAAGAAAAGCTGGGTACACAGTTTCGTAAAATTTTATACGCTTATCTGCCTCAGGGAAGAGCAGACCGGATTACTGAAATCGGCCATCTCACAAGCAAAACTTTTACCGGGTTTATTTCCGGGCAGTGCATGGAAGCTCTGCTCTTTGGAATACTTTGCTATATTGGGATGCTAATCTTTAATTTTCCATATGCCATCAGTATTTCGGTACTGATTGGATTTACCACCTTAATCCCGGTGCTTGGTGCATTTATCGGGACAGGTCTTGGTGCGCTGCTGATTCTGGTAACCAATCCATTAAAAGCCCTTTGGTTTGTAGTGTTTATTATTGTGCTACAACAGATTGATGAGCACTTTATGTATCCGAGAGTCGTTGGTACCTCCGTAGGCCTGCCAAGTCTGTGGGTTATGATAGCCGTTACTTTGGGCGGCAGCCTGATGGGACTGTTCGGTATGCTGGTATTCGTACCTCTGGTTTCCGTGTTCTATGCCCTGTTCAGAGAGTCCGTATATGGAAGATTAAAAAAGCGTGCTGTTCCGGAAGTGAAGTACATTGAGTCAGTGGGCGAGAAGATAGAAAAATCAAAAAATCAGAAGTGATAGATATAAAAAAATTAAATGAAATAAAAAGATTAAAAGATTCTAAAGATAAAACGAAATAAAAAGATATAAAAAGATGTAAAAAGATATAAAAAGATATAAAAGATTTAAAAGATTTAAAAGAGATATAAAAGATTTTAAAGATTAAAAAAAATTTTAAAATTTAAAAAGATAATAGAGATAAAAGAGATCAATAGAGATAAAGATTTAAGGAGGAAATATCATGTCAGAAAAAGAATGCAGCAATTCAAGCTGTACCAAAGAAAGTTGCGAAGGGTGTCCAAGCAAGAATCCGAAAAGTTTTCTTGTGGAGCCTAATATTTATACGGAAATTAAGCATGTAATCGGCATCGTCAGCGGTAAGGGAGGAGTTGGTAAGTCCATGGTTACTGCGTCCCTTGCAAATAAGCTGACGGAGCAGGGGTACCGGGTGGGTATCCTGGATGCGGATATTACCGGACCTTCCATTCCCAAAATGTATGGACTTCATGGTCCAGCACAGGGGGATGATCAGGGAATTTATCCAATGCTGGCCAAAAACGATATTAAGGTAATGTCGGTCAACCTTCTGCTTCCGGATGAAGAAGCGCCGGTAATCTGGAGAGGTCCGGTTATTTCAAATATGGTAAAACAGTTCTGGACAGATGTAATCTGGGGAGAACTGGATTATCTGCTTGTGGATATGCCCCCGGGAACAGGTGATGTTCCTCTTACCGTATTCCAGTCCCTTCCGGTAGATGGCATTGTGATTGTTTCTTCCCCACAGGACTTAGTTCGTATGATCGTAAAGAAAGCATACAGCATGGCGAAGAGCATGAACATCCGGGTACTTGGAATCGTTGAAAACTACAGCTTTTTAAAATGTCCGGACTGCGGAAAAGAAATCAGGGTCTTTGGAGAAAGCCATATAGAAGAGATTGCCAAAGAACTGGATGTGGATCTGTTAGGAAAAATGCCCATTGATCCTGAGTTTGCCAGAATGGCAGATGAAGGATGCTTTGAAGAGGCGAAAAATGAATACATCAGTGATGCGGCAGCAGCGCTGCGGAAAATAAAATAGTGATCAACAGGAGCGTGTCTTAAAAATGCTATCTGCAGGATGTGTGTCACAGGTTGTGGGACGTATATCCTGCGGAGATAATTTTAAAGACACGTTTTCATGTATTTTAGAGCTTTGCAAATGGGGAGGCAAAAGCGATTTGAAAGCACTAAATTTGGGTTTTGCTGAGTAAGGACGCTTTGTAGATGGAGGTGGTGTACGGAAAGA
>NZ_JAWYAJ010000287.1:0-4389 GCF_034124845.1 Robinsoniella sp. | reverse complement strand
CATATTGCTCAAGATATTTCTCGTCAATACCTGCTTTTGCTGCGATTTCTGTAATTGGGGACATAGTAGTCTCCTGTGCAATTTCGATGTCTGATTTGTAACCCATAGTTAAATATCTCCTTTCATATTAACCGCTTTTGCGGTGATTTACGTTATAAATTATACTACGGTCCCCGAAAGGACATGCGTCTGTCTGCCATTCTTAACCAATAAAAAAAGCAGTTGAATCATTTGCCACTCAGCAAATAACACAGCTGCCCAATATCGGGACTGCCTGCTATACTGCACAAAGAAATAGCATCTGACCATACACATTCTAAATAATATAGAAATAACAATACATCTTTTACGCAGTAGCGGGAGCGATCTTATAACGCGGAAGTCTCCTTCGTTCACCAAAAGCCTCCCCCTTTGGTGACACTTTACGTATAACATCTACTCTACTTGAACACATTATTCAATTGTTAATATAGAAAGAAATAAGTCATGCAGATTTCTTTCGGTTCCGGATAGAATTCTCACACCTGAAGTGTATTAAAAAAGGGCAACATCATAGATAACAAATGCTGCCCAGACGGTCGACCTTATCATATAATTTTGATTTCCCTGTGGTACTCCACAACTATCCGTCAGTAATCAAAACCTTTGTTACGATATATATACTATAAAACAAAGTTAAAAATTTGTCAAGAATTTTGTGGATATTTCACATAAAAATGTTACAATTGATCTCCTTTGTTGTTATATTCCATTTCAGGCTCAAATAGAACTACGCGGTTGCGGCCTTCTGCCTTTGCACGATAAAGTGCTATGTCCGCTTTCTGATAAAGGGTTGTAAAGGTCGTGCCGTCTTTGGGGTACATCGATGCCCCAATACTGGCTGATATTTCAATATCTCCATTGACCCAGCGGGCAACCCTTTTGCGCAGAGTTTCCAGGCGTTTTGCAAGGGCGTGGCTGCTCCCCACATTTTTCATGCAGATCACAAGTTCATCCCCTCCAAGCCTTGCTATCACATCATCCATCTTGCCGGCACTTTTTAAGGTATAGGCAATTTCTTTTAACACCTGATCGCCAACGATGTGTCCATAGGAATCATTAAGCATCTTAAAGTTGTCAATATCTACCATGACAAATCCATGGTTATGGCGTTTTTCGCTTTTTACGAACATCTTCGTAACCTTTTTAACAGCCTCCGACCTGTTCAGAACACCGGTGAGATCGTCATTTTCCAGCCGGTACTGCAGCTGGAATTCCTCTTTCTTTTTCTCATCTATATCGTTAAGTGCCACAAATGCAATAATATCTTTGGAGTACGGGTCCTGAATCAGCTGGATTTCACTTCCCACCCAGAAATAGTTTCCCTCCGGGTTCAGACGCCTGAATTCGCAATGCAGCGTTTTTATTCCTTCGCAATAGCGTTTCATTAAGTTGGCATAAGAGAACATTTCCTTGTAAATATCCTGATCTTCTTTATATATGAAGTGTTCCCATACATATCCTGCTGCTGCCGTAAAAGAAGTCCGGGCACTTTTGGGGACCTCGCCTCCCATAATGCCCTTTATATACTCCACGGTATCCCTGGTAATATTGTAACGGTAATTCATTACATTACCCGTCAGCTGACTCTCATAAGAGCGCTTCCAACGTTCATGCTCGATTTCTTTTTCATGGGCTATGGTCATGTCTTCCATGGATATGACCGCATAGCACCCATCCTCGGCGAGGGTATAATCATGGCGCAGCCAGACCTGCCGGTCCTGATCCAGGTTCATTTTTACAATGGTTTCCGCCATCTTGATTCCATCTGTCATCTTTTTAAAAAATGCCCGGTAATCTTCCTGGCTTTCCTCTGCTACGATTCCTTCCGTTATGAATGTCTCCGGCATATTTTCCAGTTCCTGGCGGTCAAAAAACTCAGCAGACTTTTCATATAGATATAATATTTCCGTATCCAGTTCATACCGTGCCGCCATTTTCTTCGTATGTTCCCATACGATCAGACGATAGGTCTCTTCCTGCCCGTACAATCCCTGAATGGCATCTTTGCGAAGGGTAAAATCCAGGCAGATACACAGGATTGCACTGGGGCGTTCACTGTCTCCTTTACACCGAAGCATAAACCAGCCCATTTCTCCGTTACGTTTCTTTATACGAACCTCCAGCTCCAAAGTTGCAGCCGGATTGCCGGGACAGAAACCCGCCATATTGCACATTTCTTCCCAGTCTTCCTGTAACACCAGTTCCTTCATTGCAGACGGCAGATCCTGCCGCTCCTCATATCCTAACATTGTATGAAAAAAGGTATTTACATAGGTCAAAGACAGCGCCTCGTCTCCCAGAAACTCACAGACTCCTGCAGGAAGTATGTCATATTGCGCATAATCAACTGTCTTATTTATCATTTTGCCACATCTACTTTCTCTGTAAATCATGATCAGCTTCTGCCGGTTATTTTACAGTGATTTTTATTACTCTTTTAATACCGTTGCATTTTACCGTAATGTTTGTGTTTCCCTGACGAAGTCCGGTCACGATGCCCTTCCTGTTTACGGACGCCACTTTAGGTCTTGCGGATTTATAAGTGATTTTTCCTTTAGGTACTGCATTTGCTTTGATCGCATAAGTTTTATTCTTCTTTAAGCGTACTGCCGTATGGCGTAATTTGAGGGAGGGTTCCCTTACGGTTATTTTACAGGTTTTCTTTACTTTGTTTGCTGTCGCCGTAATAAATGCGGTACCTTTTCGGACTGCCGTCACCTTTCCCTTTTTATCCACCTTGGCGATCCGGCTGTCACTGCTGCTCCAGCTGATTTTATTGCTGGCTCCACGGATATCTGCTTTTAAAATAACGCTCGTTTTCCCACCGGTATAGAGCACCGTGGAGGACCTGTTCAGGCTGACTTTCGGTTTCTTAACCGATACCTTGCAAGCAGCACTTTTTTTCTTCCCGACTTTCGCCTTGATCTCTGCTTCCCCAACTCCTACTGCAGTAATCACACCATTTTTAACTGTCGCTACTTTTTTATTACTGCTGCTCCATGTAATCTTTCTGGAATCTGTTGTATCCGATGGATAAAAGATTACTTTTATCTTACTGGTCATCTTCGGTGCAAGGGTAAGTTTTTGTTTTGTCAAAGCAATCCTGTTCAGAGGGGATTTTACGGTAACCTTACATTTAGCAGTTAAATTCCCCACTCTTGCAGTAATTACCGTGCTTCCTGCGCGCAGCCCCAATACTTTTCCATTTTTGTCCACGGCTGCTATTTTACTGTCCTTGGAAGTCCAGGTTACTCTTTTATCAACGGTTGTATCTTCCGGTGAATATGATACCCGCAGTGTGGATGTTCCATTTTTATTTATGGTGAGATTGGTTTTATTTAAGTTGATTCTCTCCAGTAATGTGACTCTCGGTCTGGGATTTGGAACTGCGGCCTTAGAAGTAAACGCCTTCATCCGAACGCTGTATCCTTGCTGATCCCCATCATACCAGACATTTCCGTTCTTATTGCCCACGAAGCTCTGCCCGGCTTCTGTATGGTTCGTGATATGCATATCACTATATCTTGTATCAGACTTATCAATATGCAGGAGTACATTCGTCCCGCTTCGATTGGTAAATGTTATGACCACAGAGAATCTTTCCCCTTTGTCCAAATGTACTTTTTCATTCAGAGGAATGGTATAATAACCGGAATAAGAAACATTTCCGGTTTGCTCGCTGGTAAAAACCGGGACGCCGCTTGCAGGATTTGTTTGATCTCTGACGTTTCGATAGATCTGTATTTTATAAGAAAGATTCGGTGTCTCACTCATAAAAGAGACTGCTTCCAGAATCTCTCCGTTGGCATTTGCAGAAGCTGTCTGATAAATATTGCCGGCGCTGTAGCCATTTTGTATCCTTACATAGCCATCGTATATGGTACCGTCATACTGATAAATGTGATCGTAATTATCCGCCGCTTCCCCTTCCATTACAAATGCGTAAGAATCGCTGCGATTTAAATAATTGTCCTCATAGGAAATCCAGAAATATCCCCGATCTCCCCAGGCACTGCCGTAACTGTTTTTCGCCAGCCAGGCTCCGTTATTGATTGGTTTGCAACCCTCCGGAAAATTATCCTTGCTGTAGGTATCATCCCAGCCTACCAGAGTAACGGCATGATTCATGTTCCCGTATCCCTGATAGTTATAGGCAGCAGTATTGCGGTTAAAAAATGGTGCCTCGTATACCATTGAAATATAAGATGCGCCATAATTTAATATCCATTGCTTCATGGTTGTGCGATCCTTCGTCCCAACCCATTTTGCATTTTGCAAATGCACTTTATCCTGATAGGCAACGGCATTATTTAATGGCCGGATGGATGCCGTATTTCTTGGATAAAC